>JALTID010000070.1 GCA_027004335.1 bacterium | reverse complement strand
CTTCACACTTATGTGATAGGTTTTATTTTTATTGTAATAGTCGTGGCTCTCATATATCCCTACCTCAGGGAAATTTTTGTCCTTATGAAAGCAAAAGGTAAAACTCTGAGCTATGTTTTATCCTATTCAAGGATACTTGTACTGGGATCTTTTTTCCTTGTTTTTAATAATATAAGTAACGGAATTCTGCGGGGGGAGGGGGATGTCAAAAGGGCGATGTATGCAATGTTACTGGGGACTCTTCTGAATATTGTGCTTGATCCTGTTTTCATCTACACCTTCAAATTGGGAGTAAGTGGGGCAGCGTGGGCAACGCTCTTTTCTACTATTGTTACTTCATCCCTGATGTTTTACTGGGTTTTTATAAAGAGGGATACCTATGTGGAGGTTGTTTTTAAACTTTTTAGGTACTCCTCAACTCTTACATGGGAGATCCTCAGGGTAGGTCTGCCATCATCTTTTGCCCAGCTCTCCATGGCTCTGACAATGTTCTTTCTTAATGTGATTGTTTCCAGAGCCGGCGGTACAGATGGTATTGCTGTTTTTACCAGTGCATGGAGGATTGTGCTTGTAGGAATAATACCCCTTTTGGGAATTGCTATTGGTGTAACTGCTGTAACTGCTTCTGCCTTTGGGGCGAGGGATTTCGGGAAACTCAAAACAGGGTACTATTTTGGTGTGAAGATTGGTTTTATTAGCGAGCTTTTTGTACTACTCCTTGTGGAGGTTTTTGCCTATTATATTGCCTATATTTTTTCCTATGCGAAAGGGAGCGGTTATATACATCACGACCTGGTGGTTGCGCTGAGAATGTTGATTCTCTTTGTGCCATTTACCCCACTTGGAATGTTGACCTCTTCCATGTTTCAGGGAATTGGTAAGGGTGAAAATGCCCTTGCAGTTACGATACTGAGGACCTTGATCTTTCAGCTTGGTTTTGCTTACCTCTTTGGCATTGTTCTTAAAAAAGGCCTACCAGGAGTGTGGGCAGGGATAGGTGCCGGGAATATTCTTGCGAGTATTATTGGCTTTAGCTGGGGCTGGTTGGAGGTAAGGAAGTTGAAGCGAACATTGAGTTCTAACCCTTAATGTTTCATGTGAAACATTGCTTGCCTTACATCTTTGGTTCAATATCCTATAAGTAATGAATGGAAGGATATTAGTTTCTTTAGTTCTTAATATTATCATCACTTTTACCGAATTTATCGCTGGTATTCTTGCTGGCAGTCTTTCCCTTCTTTCTGACGCTCTACATAATTTAAGTGATGTGTTTGTTCTCTTGATCACCTATGTTGCGAGAAAAATCTCTGAGAAGGAAGCTGACATTACAAAAACTTTCGGGTATAGAAGAATAGAAATTCTGGCTGCCTTTGTAAATTTAATGGTTTTAATTGGTATAGGGTTCTATTTAATAGTTGAAGGAATATTGAAAATCATTTCTCCTGCAGAGGTTAATTCTAAACTGATTATATGGATTGGTCTTTTGAGTGTGGTTATTAATGCTATGAGCGCATCCCATCTACATGGTGGTTTTCTCCGAAGTCTGAATGTTAAATCTGCATATCTACATCTTCTAACAGATATGTTTACATCTATAGCTGTAGTTTTGGGGGGCTTAATTATAGAGTATACTGACTACTATATAATTGATCCCATCTTATCTATTTTCATAGCTTCTTTTATCTTTTATTCTTCAAGGGACAGTTTCAAAAAAGTTTACAGGATCCTGATGAATTTTGCTCCAGAAGGTGTGGATTATGAAAAGATAAAGTCTATTTTTACTTCTATTCCCGAGATTGAAGGCTTCCACCATTTTCATATCTGGCAGCTAAACGAGAACGAGATCCATCTTGAAGCTCATATTGATTTTAAAGAGAATGTTGAACTGAGAAAGGCAACAGAAATTATAGAGACATTAGAGAAAAAAATTAAGGATATTGGAATAAATCATGTAACCTTTCAGCCTGAATTTCACCCGAACCATCCCAGGGAATTAATAAGGAAGATGGAAATAGGAAATCATGACCATAGGCATTCCCATTAATTAATAATTTGAAGTCTTCCACCGGTGTTTCCCAAGGGCTCTTATATGATAAACTGCTTCTTCAGAGGACTCGATGCCATTTTCATCCTCAATTGTTAGAATAGTTTTAGCTTTAACAGGATCTGAAACATATCTACATCTTCTTGAACCAAAGAATTTATGAACCCGCTTATCAACTTTCCGCAATGATTTTATTTTGTAGTCCAGAAGGGTTACTTTCATCCACTGCTTTAAATCAGAGGAAACAAAGGCTGAAAGAATTCCTTTTATCTCATTTTCTTCTCCCCTTTTCCATTTATCCAGTTGCTGAGTTAAATAATGTCGTGCTTCACTTACCATTGTTCTTTTCTTCATTACATCTGGAAGATATGCGACGGCGAAGTAGCCTATAACGAGAATGGCTACCGCAATAGCTGATGTTTTGAAAGATGATTTTAATTCTGGTATTTCTTCTCTCCCCTTTTCAGTTTTTATGAAACATGAAACAGGATGGTCGGGCAAGATGTTTCATGTGAAACAAGCTTTTTGTATAAGACGCTCATTTGACATTTTGTTCTGTGGTTCATATTATTTTAGATGAATATAGTTGTGTAAGGAGGGAAGTGATGGCAAGGGTTCCTCAGAAAAAAGCTACAGCAGGTAGTCAAAGAGATCTTCAAATTCTTATCAATGAAAAGCCATGGCTGATTGATAATGCAATCAAAGAGGTTTTTCCCGAGATTAAGGGAAAGATAAACTGGAAATCGCCATTAAGCAAAGATAGATATGCAGAATATAGGGACGAGGAATTTATTAAGAAAATTGGTTTAAAGGCAGATATGATAGATCTATATTCTTTCTGGCCTGGAAGGGGACCTCAATGGGATGCGCTTGCTGTAACAGATGATGGTAAAATAATCCTTGTTGAAGCCAAGGCAAATATAAAGGAGATCTTTACTTCTATAAGAGCCCAGGGAAAGTCTCTGTGTCTTATTAAAGATTCTTTCCAGAGAGTTCAAAATGATTTGAAAATCCAAGGTAATGATTGCTGGGCGGATAAATTTTACCAGTATGCTAACAGACTTGCTCATTTATGGTTTTTGAGGGTGAAACATAAGAAATCTGTATTTTTACTGTTTGTTTATTTTATAGGAGATCAAAGTGTAGATGGTCCCCAAACGAAAGAAGAGTGGGAGGCTGCATTAAAGGTAATGAGACACTGTCTTGACTTTCCCCGGAAACATAAATTAAGCCGATACATTGTGGATATTTTTTTAGATGTTAACTCCTGAGTATTTCGGAATAAGAAGTAGTATATTGCTTTCCTTTTCTTGATATCTGTCCCGGATTGCTTTTTTCCTTAATTTCCTCTATCCTTTTTCACATGAAATGTGTCATTGCTCCCAATGAGTTTAAAGGTACAATTGATGTTTTCAGGGTAGCGGACATTATGGAGCAGGCTTGCAAAGAAGTCTTTCCAGAGGCAGATGTTGTTAAAATTCCCCTTGCAGATGGTGGGGATGGGACATTCAGGGTTTTACATTACCTTCTGGGTGGAGAAATTAAATATTACTCCGTCTCGACACCTCTCCTTGATAGCAGGCACAAAGCACCTTTGCTTTTTTTAGATGAGAAAATTGCAGTTGTTGAAGTTGCCAGCTCCGCAGGACTTGTTCTTGTTCCTCAAGAGAGAAGGAATCCTCTCTTTACCAGCACTTATGGTACGGGAGAGCTGATAAAGAAAGCGGTGGAATTGGGTGCAAAAGAGATCTGGATTGCTGCAGGTGGAAGTTCAACAGTGGATGGAGCCATGGGAATTTTAGCAGCCCTTGGTTGCAAATTTTTAGATGAGAGAGGAAGAGAGTTAAAACCTGTTGGGGAATCACTTATAAAGATTAACAGGATACAACTGTCTTCTCTTTGTGAGAATTTTCCCGCAAAAATAAAAATCCTTGTTGATGTAAAAAATAGACTTCAGGGTAAGAATGGAGGGGTAAGGACCTTTGCACATCAGAAGGGAGCTTCTCCTGAGGATGTTGTAATCCTTGAGATGGGTATGAGTAATTTCTCCGAAATAGTAAGAAGTATCACAGGGAAAGATCCAGAGGAGGTTGAAGGTGGTGGTGCCTCCGGGGGTATTCCAGCAATGCTATATGTGCTTTTTGATGGAGAAATTGTTATGGGAGCAGAGTTTATTGCAGAGGTGGCAGGCTTGCGAAAAGCTCTTCAGGGAGCGGATCTATTAATCACAGGGGAGGGTAAAGTGGATAAGACCACCATGAATGGAAAGGTACCTGTTGTTGTGAGCATGATCGCTAAACAATATAATGTAAGAACTATTATAATT
>JALTID010000069.1:6274-12677 GCA_027004335.1 bacterium | reverse complement strand
GTAATGATTAAATGAGTGGTTCTCTATTTCTATAAAGGGGTATCTGGATATAATTTGAAGGGTATCTGAGTTTGTAATTGCAAATTTCCCGCTTACAAAAATCGTGGCGGGTATCTGGTTTTTGGTGATGTAATTCAGTATCCTCTTATCAAAATAGGTGGGATGGATAGTTTCACAGGCATCAAAAGTTATAGCAATTACTTTCTTCCTTGTAGGAAAGTGGGTAATAACGCTACTACTCCAGAGGCTGGAAAGTAAAAAAATATAGATTATAATTTTCCACATCAAGCAAATTATATCATAAAATCATTTTTTTTCTGTTGCTCCTAAAAGCAATTTAAGTATAATTTCTATAATTATTCTTTTCAAGAAAAGGAGCGTATCATGGCAGTTGTAGAACCATTCGCTGGAGTGAGGTATAATCCCCAAAGATTTAAATTAGACGATGTTATTGCCCCGCCTTATGATGTTATAAGTTCTGAAGAACAGGAAGAACTTTACAAAAGATCCCCATACAATGTGATCAGATTGATTTTAGGGAAAATTTATGATGAGGATTCAGATTCCAATAACAGATATACAAGAGCGAGAGATCTTTTAAATAAATGGCTTGATGAAGGGGCTTTAACCAGTGATGAACCTGCTTTCTATTTGATGGAACAGGAATACACTCTGGAAGATGGAAGGGTGCTTAGAAGAAAAGGTATTCTTGGCAGAGTTAAATTAGAGGAACTTGGTAAAGGTGTTAAGCCTCACGAAAGAACCCTTGATGCCCCTAAAGAGGATAGGTTTAAATTGATGAGTAATGTTGGAGGAAATCTTTCTCCTGTATTTTCCCTCTTCAGGGATCCCGATTTGACCATTGAGAAAAAGTGGAGTGAACTGGGTGAGCCGGATCTAACTTTTACTGATACAACTGGGATCCCTACAAAAGTATGGGTGGTGAAGGATCCTGATTTTATCAGTTTGATTGAAAAAACTCTTATAGATAAGAGACTCTACATTGCTGATGGACACCACAGATATGAAACGGCTCTGAATATTAAGAAATATATAAGAGAAAAGGAGAATATCCCTGATGATGTTGAGCATCCTGCTGATTATGTGATGATGTACCTTGCCAACAGTGAGGATGAGGGACTTGTTATCCTTCCCACCCATAGATTGCTCCATTCTTTAAAAGTTACGGAGGATGAATTTTTTAGGAAAATTACTCCCTTTTTCTCCCTGGATTATGAGGAAAGTATAAGTGTTAATTCCCCCGTAGAAGAAATTTTTTCAAAATTATCTGGTATGGATTTCCCTTTTATGATAATGACCAGGGATAGAGTGGTATCTCTTAAACCTGTTAAGGAAAAAATAGATGGCTTACTTTTCAATTTGCCTGAGGAGTTGAGAAATTTAAATGTTAACATGCTTCATAGAGGGATTCTTGAGAAAATTTTAGGTATTTCCATGGAATCCCAAGCAAAACAGGTGAATATTATCTATATCAAGGAATTGAGAAAAGGGTTAAGCCTGCTAGAAGAGGGTAAAGGAGATTTTCTTGTTTTGATGAAGCCTCTTACCCTTGATGATGTAGAGAAGGTATCTGCCATTAGTGAAAGGTTGCCCCAGAAATCTACCTTCTTCTATCCCAAGGTCCCCAGTGGGGTTGCTTTTTACCTCTTTAAATTTAACAAGTAAAAAACTTAAAGCCTTGGTCTTATTGCAAGTATAAGTGCTGGGAGGAAGAATAGTGCACTTACCAGCCCTATGAAAAGTGTGATACTCCCCAACAATCCCAGATTTATTGTTGCCACAAACTGAGATGTCAACAGGATCATGAAACCTGCTATAACAAGAAAAGTGGTAGAAATGATTGCTCTTCCAGCACCTATTATGGTTTTATACATTGATGTATTGTAGCCATTTCCGGCGTGGAGCTCTTCTTTGTATCTCGCCGCATAGTGGATAACATTATCTATGGCAATTCCCATTGATATACTGAAAATCACAGCAGTGGACATCCTGAGGGGTATATCTGCAAATCCCATAAACCCCATTGTAAAGAGCATGGGTAGAGTTGTTGGCACCATACTTAGAGCTGCAAGTCTAAGTGAGCCAAATTCTATGAAAACTAACAGAAATACTAATAGAAAAGCAACAATAAAGCTTGCCATAAGGTCTTTCACAACGTGGTTCAAGGCCTTATACACTATGAGTGAAGAACCAGTGTAATGAATTTTTACATCCTTAGGCAAATGAAGTTTTTTCTGATAGTTTTTAATTTTTCTCAGGAGATTGAAGAACCAGATACTTCCGTAATCCTTTGTTCTTATGCTTATTCTCATCTTTGAGTAATCCTCGTTAACCAGCTTTCCTGTGAGATCCTGTCCCCCTGACATGGAGTATAACAGCAGATATTGTGCAATAAGATTCCGATTATCCGGGATTCTGTAATATCTGAGATTGTCATTATGGAATGCCTGATTCATTCTTTTAATTAGGTCCATAAAACTTATAACGGTGCTTACTCCATCCTCACTTTCAATATACTGTTCAAGTTTATCCAGTTTTGCCAGCAAGTTGGGATCCTTCATCCTGTCAGATTCATCTGAATAGACTGCTATCTCCAGAGGGACGATCCCGGAGAGATGCTGCTCCATCATCCGATTGGCAACATTTACCGGGTTATTGGACTTTAACTCTTGGAGCATTCTGGATTCCTGTTTCATTAGTAATATACCCCAGACCGATAGAACGAAAGTCAAAAGTGCGAGCAGCAAGACGAGTCTCTGATGTCTTTCATTGAATCTGCTGATTCCGACAAGGATTTTGCCTAAGAATCCCCTATCAAGTTCCTTTTTAATTTTTTCGGGTGGCTTCTTGAAGAAAGAGAGCATGGATGGAACAACAATTATTGTTACAACATAAGCGATTAAAACACCACCAGCGGCTAATAAACCAAAATGTTTTACCACAGAGATCTTTGCTGTGTAGTTTGCCCCAAATCCTACAGCTGTTGTAACACTTGTCATCAGACAGGCCAGAGCCATGGCTGCCAACATAGATCTAATAGAGTCCAGCTTGCTCTTATACTTTGGTACTTCTTCATAGTACCTGTTTATCTGGTGAATAGAGTCAGCAAGCCCATAAACTAACAAAAATGGCGGGATTATGTTATTAAGTGCGTTAAGCTTCTGTCCTGTAAGAACAGCCAGTGTAGTTGTAAGAGTTGTACTGAGAAGTACTACAGTGAGAGGTATTACTACTCCATGTAAGTTCCTGAATATAAGGAGAAGCACGATTATATTTATCAGCATGGCAAGGGTTGTGAATACTACTAAATCATGTTTCAAAATATCTGCGTATGCTTTTGATATTACAGGTAATCCACCGAAGTAAATCCTGAACTGATCTCTGTGGAATTTAGCTATTTTTTCAATTTTGTTAATGATAGGTCTTCTCTGTTCATCCTCCTCGTGTTCATTATCAAATTGAGCCACCAGTACAGTGGTTTTTGCATCTTTTGAAAGGAGTTGACCTATTACAAGGGGTTCTTTAAGAAATTTTTGCGCGATTTTGTTTATTTCCTTTTGACTTTTGGGAATTTCTTCAAATGGTGTGGTAACAGTAAAACTTTCCTGTGAGCCTTCCAGAAGACTTGCGTTGGTGATACTTATTACATTATCAATGCCGTCAAGGTTTGAAATCTTCTCGGTCATTTCTTTTATTGATAAGAGGGATTCTCTGTTAAAAATGCTTTTTTTATGCAGAAGTAGCACATAGACAAGGTTGTCACTGGGAGAGAAGATTTGTTCAAAATGTTCAAGAAACTGGAGTTCTGGATCTTTTGTAATGAAGATTGATTTGGGTGAGAAATCAAACTGGACTTTTCTCCCAACCCATGCTCCCCAGATAAATATGATCATGAGGATTGTAAAAAGCAGAATCCTGTATTTGACAATGAATTTGGCTAATTTCTCAAAAATCTCTTTTCTCCATTATGCTTGAGACCCAATTATAATGACTATTAATTTTAATTGCAAGTGCGAAGCTTATTCTGGTTAAGACATATTCCCTATCTTGATTTAAATTTCTAATAAATTGGAGTGTCAATAAGTGCTTTATAAAAATTTTCGTTAGATATGAACACATTGAAATTAGCACTCTTGACATTTGGCTGCTGCTGATTATAATAATCTAAAAATCAGTAATTGAACCCAACAGGAGGAGGTAAGATGAAGGTACAGCCAATTGATGATAGGTTGTTGATTAAGCCACTGGAAGAAGAAGAGAAAAAGACTCCAGGAGGTCTTATTATTCCAGATACTGCCAAGGAGAAACCTCAGGTAGGTGAAGTGATCGCAGTGGGAGATAGTGAAGAGGTGAAGGATCTCTTTAAAGCCGGTGATAAGGTAATCTACGCAAAATACAGTGGTAATGAAATAAGTATTGAGGGTGAGGATTATCTCATTGTTCAGAAAGGTGACATTTTAGCGAAGATTGTTGAGTAAATCCATGGCAGGCTGAAAGCCTGCCTTTTAATTATTTGAAATTTATTTTTTTTGCTAAAAAACTTGACAATGATTGTTATAAAGATACAATAAATCCTTAATTTGCTTTTTAGTGAAAATAGAACTGGAAAAAAGATACTACAGAATTGGTGAAGTGGCAAAGTTATTACATCTTCATCCCCAGACATGAAGATTGTACGATAGAAAAGGTATTATTGAACCCCGCAGGATCAGCAGCCAGCGCCTCTATTCTGTGGGAGATATTAATTTCATAAATTGCGTAAGAGAAATGATCCATTCCGAAGGATTTAATCTTAATTCTCTCTCTATTGTTCTAAAAAAAATGAACTGCTGGGAATTGAATAAAAACTGTGATGATAAGAAACGAGCATCGTGTGATTATTACAAAAACAAGAGCTCTCTGAGAGGAAGAAAATATCGTGGCAGAAGCAGTTAAGAGTGAAAAGAAAATAGAGCTAACTACCCCTCTTTTGATTAAGACCGCTCCCGGGGGAGTACTTGCTCTTACCATTACTGCTCATTTTGTTAATGATACATATTCTATGCTTACACCTTCACTTTTACCTATTTTAAAGGGCAAATTTAATCTCACTTATCTTCAACTTGGATTACTTACCTCCATTCCTTTTGTTATATCTGCTTCACTACAATCTTTCTCCGGTCATATGGGTGAGAAGCATGGATTGAGAAAGTTACTTCTTGTCACAGGTTTCATTATTCTTGGTTTTGGCTTTACTGTTTTTAGCCAGGCTCCCACTTATAATTTGATGCTTCTTGCAGCTACTTTAATTGGTCTTGGTTTGAGCACATACCATCCTCAAGGGATTTCTATATTGACCGCATCTTATCCATCTTCCATGAGGGGGGGTGTTCTGGGATTACATGGAATTGGAGGCTCTCTTGGTTTCCTCATGGGACCTTTTCTGGGAGGAGTTATTCTTGCTACAGCGGGCATAAAAGGGTTTAAATTTATTTGGATTCCTGCGGTTGTAACGGCTCTTCTTGTTTTATCTTTTCTCCGTGTAGAAGAAAAACCTGTAGAAAAGTCATATTTCAGCACCTTCAGTATAACTCTGCTCTTTGTAGCTTTTCTGGCAAGTATCAACACCTTTTTCTCCAGAGGTGTCTCCTCTTTTATGCCATCATATTTTTATGCAAAAGGGGATAGTATATTTAAGTCAAATCTTTTTACTACCTACATGCTGCTTCCTGGATTGATAGCCCAACCCCTTGGTGGGGCAATTTCTGATAAGTTAGGAAGAAAAAGGGTGATATCTTTTGGATACATAGTAGCTTCACTGCTCCTGCTTCTTTTTATCAGACATCCATCTATTATTATCCTGATGCTTATGGGTTTTTTTGTGTTTTTTACTATTCCTGTGAGGTATGCTTTTATAATAGATCTGGTGGGAGAAAAAGCTGGAACCGGAGTTGGGGTTATGCTAACATTTTCCCTTGCTCTTGCTTCTCTTGCTCCCACCCTTATAGGTTTTTTAATAGATAAGTTTGGTTTTAATGGGGCCTTCCAGGTGGCGGCTTACACAGGGATAGGTGCAGGTTTAATTTTTTTAATGATAAGGGAAGGAGGAGAAAGATGAAGATAGTTATTGGAACTGAGGATGGTAAAAAACTCTCCATGACTCATTTTGGGATGAGTCCAATTTTTGTCATCTATGAGGTATTGAACGGGGAGGTTCAAGGGGTTAAAAAAATGGAGAATCCTGTTCTGGGTGCTCATAACCATGCGGAGGCAGATGATATTTTGAAAATTTTAGGGGATTCAGAAATTTTTATCGGCAAGTCCATGGGGAGAGAGTCTGTTCCCCAATTGATAAAAAATGGCATAAACCCATATCTTACGACACTTAATGAAGCTGATGAGA
>JALTID010000069.1:0-6264 GCA_027004335.1 bacterium | reverse complement strand
GATTATTAAGAAACTTCTAAACGGAGAGATGGAGTATTTTATGGAATTTGATGTGGAAAAGAAAAAATTTAAAAGCTACAAAAGCAAAAAGGAGGAGAAAAGATGAAGATAGGAGTCACAGCTGCTGGGGCAAATATTGATTCCCTTGTAGATGAAAGATATGCACGAGCTCCATATCTTATAATTGTTGATTCAGATACCATGGAATTTAAGGCCGTTGTAAATCAGAATGCAAATAAAACCTCGGGCGCAGGTACAGGTGCCTCACAGGATTTGATCAAAGAGGGATCAGATGTCATTATCGGAATCAATGTAGGACCCAAAGCGTGGGATGTGCTTAAGGAATTTGAAGTAAAAGTTTACAGAGCTAAAAAAGGCATGACTGTGAAAGAAGCTGTGGATGCTTTCAATAGAGGTGAGCTTGAAGAGATACATGAACCTTCTGAACCCCCTGAAGGACATGAGCATCATCATCACTGAATGAATGGAGGAACAGAGTGAGAATAGCTGTTGCCAGCGGAAAAGGGGGTACCGGGAAAACCACTGTTGCTGTGAATCTTGCCCTTTCCATAGAAAAAAAGCCCATTTACTATTTTGATTGTGATGTGGAAGAACCCAATGCCCATATTTTTTTAAAACCTGAATTTAATAATACTGAACCCCTCGGGATCATGGTACCCAGGGTAGATTTCACCCGTTGCGATTACTGCGGGATGTGTGCTGATGCGTGTGAATACAGTGCTATTTTGGTGGCGAGGAAAAAATTGATGATCTTTGATGAATTATGCCATGGTTGTTATGCTTGTCAGATAGTATGTAAGCCTCACAAGGATGCGATCACCATGGTTTTAAGAGAAACTGCTAAATTAGAGGAGGGGCCTGCAAAAAGTGATATTCATCTTGTTCATGCGAAGTTAAATCTGGGTGAACCAATGCCTACTCCCGTAATTGCACAGCTTAAGAAGAGAATCCCCGGTGAAGGAATTACAATAATTGACTCTCCCCCCGGGAATTCAGATTCCATGGTAGAAGCAGTTATTGATTCAGACTTTGTAATACTTGCTACAGAGCCCACTCCTTTTGGGCTGCATGATTTAAAGATTGCTGTTGATACTTTGAGAAGGATGAATTTACCCATGGGGATTGTAGTAAATAGATCAGACCTGGGTGATAGAGAATTGTGGAAATACTCTGAGGATGAAAATATACCAATTCTTCTGGAGATCCCCTTTGATAGGAAGATCGCTGAGGCCTACTCAAAAGGTGTTCCCGTGGTTGAGGCTTTGCCTCAATATAGGGAGAAATTTGTTCAATTATTTGAATCAATAGAAGAATTTGTTAATAAAGGGATGGAGTAAAAGATGCTTAAGGAACTGGTTGTTGTAAGTGGAAAAGGTGGAACTGGTAAAACCACCCTTGCTTCATCTTTTGCCTATCTATCTGAAAACAAAGTTATTGCTGATTGTGATGTTGATGCTTCTGATATGCATTTGATCCTTCAGCCAGAGATAAAGCAGGTGAAGCCCTATACGGGCAGGAAAAAGGCAAAGGTTATTGAGGAAGAATGCACTCTATGTGGTATCTGTGTAGATGAATGTAGATTTGATGCCATTACAGATATAAATCAGATCAATCCGATAAAATGTGAAGGATGTGGAGTTTGTAAGATAGTGTGTCCAGTTGATGCTATTGAGATGGTTCCAACTCAGGCGGGGGAACTGTATCTATCTGAAAGCAGGTATGGTCCTCTTATACATGCTCGTCTCTTTCCAGGTGAAGAGAATTCCGGGCAACTTGTTTCTCTTGTAAGGCAGTTTGCCAAGATAACATGTGGTACAAAGAATAAGGATCTTGTGATAATAGATGGACCACCTGGTACCGGATGCCCTGTAACTTCCGCCATTACCGGTACGAATTTAGCGGTTGTCGTAACTGAACCAACACTATCAGGGATTCATGATCTGGAGAGGGTTGTAGAGGTGATAAGACAGTTTAAGATTAAACCAACTGTCGTAATAAACAAATATGATATTAATCCTGAGATGACAGAGAAAATAGAGAATTTTGCCAGAGAAAATGAAATTCTATTACTGGGGAAAATTCCCTTTGATGAAAGAGCAGTTGAATCGGTGGTAGACAGAAAATCTGTTCCCGAATATTGTGATTGTGAATTGTCAGAGATAATAAAAGAGATCTGGGAGAAGGCTTTTTCTCTCCTCAGAGAGGTTGTTGATGAGTCTGGGGCATGAGTTAATATATAGATGGTCCAGGGTCATAGATCCTGAGGTTAATATGGATATTCTCACGCTGGGGCTGGTCTATGATCTTGATGTTGATGATGAAAACATGAGTGTTAGTTTTAAATTTAAACCAACAGTTCCCACCTGTCCCATAGGGCATAAGCTGGCACTGGAAGTTTACTATGCTGTGGCCCAGGATGAGACTATAAGAGAGATTGATATGGAAGTAACTGATTATGTGTATGCTGAGCAGATTAACCAGCTTATAGAAGAGATCGAGATGGAGCGAAGAAAAAAATATGTTAAGGACGGAGGCAATGAAGATGTTGAGAAAAGTGAAAAATCTGGTGGGCAGGGCGAAGGAAAATTACAGGGAGATGAAAAAGGAGATTAAGGAAACCTACCAGAGGGAAACCTCTCCAGCTGAGGGAAAAGAAAATTCAGAACCTGTGAGGGTCTTCTACCCGGTAATAAATTACGATAACTGTATTAAATGCATGGTGTGTGTTAAGTTGTGTCCCAATCAGGTATTTGAGATAAAAAATGGATTTCCTGTTGTTGCCAATCCTATGGCATGTGATCCTGATTGTCAGATCTGTGGAGTTAAATGTCCAACAAGAGTTATCAGTTTTGTTTCCAAAATTAGATGGGGATAAAAATGGTGTGTGATGCAGGACTCGAACCTGCGACTTCCACCGTGTGAAGGTGGCACTCTCCCGCTGAGTTAATCGCCCACCCGGATTCAATATATCATTTTAAGTGTGTTCACGCAACTCTCCTACCTTTTTGTCCCCGTGAGATACAGGATCCCGAATGGTCCTTTATCTCTGTACATCGCATCGGATTTTGCATCATCACTGTGGATCCATACCTTTACTCTGTAGAGACAGTACGGGTTAAAATGAAAATTTTGCAGGCTCCCATCTGCTGTTTTGAATTTTAACGGCTTGTTTCCTGCAGTTTTATCATAGAAATAGAAGGGAGGAGATATCCCTTCGGTTTTATATAAGAGTGTCCCATCGTTATTGTAAAAAGTAAAGGGTTTTGACCATGTATGAGGTGTAATAGGTTTGCTATAGAGATCTGTTACACAGGATGACGGGGTTGAATATACACTCAGTTCAATATCAAATGTTGGATTGGGAAGGATATTTGATTCATCCACCCAGTCCACAGCAAGGAGGGTATTTGAATCAACACCTGTTGCACCTGCATTGAATTTTATTCCTCTATTTTCCCAGTTAGGGATAATTGCGGTGATATATGGCCTGTTTTCTTCCATGTACATCACAATTGTGGTATTTGTATTGGCCTTGTCAGGTATATAGGTTTTGGGTAGCTGAGTTATCCATTCTATAGTTGCTTCACCAACATTTCCAGATGCATTGGTTCCTATAAGTTTATAGGAGTGAGATAAATATGTTTCAGAGGTAGGAGGGAAAAAGTAGTTTTTTATATTTTTAATGATGTCATCATAGTCATAATAAAAAATGTCATAGTATCTTATTGGATGAAAAAGATTAACAATTTGAGGGTCTTTTTCGTTTAACTCCTTGAAAAATTTATCTAACAGGTTTATTGATACATCTGACCATCTTGGAGCCCTTGTGCTTATGGATATTACAAGGTTTTCAAATTTATGGTTGGAG
This sequence comes from bacterium, assembly GCA_027004335.1. Lineage (GTDB taxonomy): Bacteria > JALSQH01 > JALSQH01 > JALSQH01 > JALSQH01 > JALTID01. The sequence goes on along the minus strand of JALTID010000069.1, from coordinate 2,375 downwards.
GAAGATATCTCCAATGGAGTAATGTCAGCATAACTCAATCTTTCATCTTTATCAGGGAGAAGGTTGTTGTTGAAATCTTCAAATGCAGCCATGGCAAATTTACCATCCAGATTTTCCCAGATCGCCCAATTGAATTCACCTGCGCCATCAAGTTGCTTGTATAAGAGGGGAAACTTGCCTGTCGCTGGAGTGGCAGATGCTGGCCACAGTCCCAATACGATTGGAGCATCAGGGTGAAGGAAGTCGGTCACAGAACCCCTGAAAATAACCGGGTTCTGCTGCCCCTGACAGGAAATTATAAGGATCATTCCTGCAAGGAGGGTTAAAATTGAGATTATTTTCAATTTTTTCATACTACCTCCTCTTTAATCTACTTCAATAATTTTAGTATAATATATTATTGTGTTAAAATCAATTGCGGTAGCGGAGGCATTAATGGCGAAAAGAACAGAAGGCTTAACTCCTTTTTATGTGATGGAGATTTTGGAGCTTGCAAAAGAGCTTGAGAAGAGGGGAGAGGAGATCATTCATATGGAAGTAGGAGAGCCTGATTTCCAGACTTCCCCGATTATAAAAGAAGCTGTGAAAAAGGCCATTGATCGTGGTGAGACTTTTTACACAAACAGTATGGGAATACCTGAATTGAGAGAATCTGTAGCTGAGCACTACAAAAATCAGTATGGGATAGATGTAGATCCTGAGAATGTTTTAATTACTTCAGGTACCTCTCCTGCTATGCTGATAGCGTTTCTCACCCTGGTGGGGAAAGGGGATGAAGTTCTGGTGACAGAACCTGCCTATCCCTGTTATAAAAATTTTATAAAAATTGTGGAAGCAAAACCTGTTGGGGTTCCTCTCATCATAGAAAATGGGTTTGTGCCAGAAGTGCAAAGAGTAAAAAAGTTGATTTCTCCCAAATCCAGGTTGCTTATAGTAAATTCTCCAAATAATCCTACAGGCTCTCTTTATCCAGAGAAGGTACTTTCTGAGCTATCATCATTTGGGGTGACAATTCTATCCGATGAAATATATCATGGTCTTACCTATGGGAGAAAAGCCCATTCCATTCTTGAGTTTACAGATAACGCTTTTGTGATAAATGGATTTTCAAAAGCTTACGCAATGACAGGATTCAGACTTGGATACATGATCTTCCCAGAAAAGTATAGAAGGGTAATTCAAAATATTCACCAGAATTTTTTCATTTCAGCCAATTCATTTGTGCAATGGGGTGGAATTACGGCTTTAAAATCTGCTCAAAAAGAAAGAGAGGAACTTCGAAAAAAATTTGAGAGTAGAAGAAAGGTGTTATTAGATGTTTTAGGTAAATATGGCCTTGCTCCTCCGGTAGAGCCAGAAGGTGCCTTTTATGTTATGGTGGATTTAAGGAAATGGATGAATAATTCCCTTGAGTTTGCAAAGGAACTTTTATTGAAAAAGAAAGTAGGGGTTACTCCCGGAATAGATTTTGGTGAAGCTGCTGAAGGGATGATAAGGCTGGCGTATACTGTGGATGAGAATTCCCTTGTGGAAGGTGTTGAGAAATTAGTTGAGTTTCTCAGAGAAAGGTTTGGTTTCAATGGCTAAAATAAAAAAAGTTGAATACTGGGGTGGGACTTTGACACCCTACAAGGAAAATCTCCCTGACCTACCATATATTCTTTTTACCGGGAGATCCAATGTGGGGAAGTCTTCTCTTCTAAATATGCTTCTGCAGAGAAAAGTGGCACATGTGGGGAAATCTCCAGGGAAGACGAGAATAATAAACTTTTTTGCCATCAATGATCTTATTGCCTTTGTGGATCTCCCAGGATATGGATACGCAAAGGTATCAAAGGAGATGAGAAAAAAGTGGGAGGATGCACTTAGAAAATTTTTATATCATCCCAGTATTCAGGGGGCAGTGTGTCTTATAGATATTAGACATCCACCGGGTAAAAACGATAGAATGTTGATTGATCTTCTGCTTTCCATACCAATAAATTTTAGGGTGGTGCTTAGCAAGGCTGATAAATTGAGTAAAAACCAGCAGGTGAGGATGAGAAATATCATTGCAAGAGAGTTGAAAATCCCTGATGAGGAACTTATTGTTTCTTCTGCAAAAGAGAAGATCGGAAATGAGGAAATCTGGGGAGCCATTCTAAATTTCTTGCCAGAATCAGTCAGGGAAAAATTAAGGTAGGTGAAAATATTCTGCACTTCCTTCTCTTTTTAAAGTTTTTATGATAAAATAAACTTTTAAGTAGGGTCATATATGCCGTTACCTATAAGAATTGATGACATAAAAGAAAAACTTTCAGAAAATGTTGCTCCAGAAGATCTTCTTCTTGTTGATAAAGCTTACACTTTTGCATACACTGCTCATGCAAAACAGG
>JALTID010000068.1 GCA_027004335.1 bacterium | reverse complement strand
GGGTTCTGAAGAGAGGTTAGGGAGGCAATAAAAAAATCTGCATTAATTTCCATACCACAATATTCTCTGCATCTTGTTACTGGGCCATTCAATCTAAGTTCAACCCTATCTACAAGCCATTCATTTAAAATTTTTCTCAGCTCCCCCGGATAGGTACCATTGGTTTTAATAGAAACAATATTCACTTTATCTCTTATTTTTCGCAAAAACAAAGGAAAACCTTCCCACATAAAAGGCTCACCGCCTGTAAAGGTAACTTTTTTCAGCGGCAACAAAAGCTGATAAAGCTTTTTCTGGGTTACGAGATGCCCTTTGAATGGGCAGACACTACATCTTAAATTACACTCTCCAAAATAAACAAAAGTTTCTTCTTCGTTACCCCGAATGAAGGCCGGAATATTCAACTTTCAGCTCCAGAAGTCTCACTTCTCTTGTACTTCCTAAGTATCCACCAAAAGATTATAAAGAGAATCAGCAGACCAACACTGAACCAATTCAATACAGGAGCAACACTACTGTTGGGTAAAGGAACAGCCTTTCCGCTTAAAAAATCAGTTCTGGTCCCAACAAAAAAATAGCGCTTAAATAAGAGTCCAATAACAATACCTTCCATGGCAAGAAAATAGATAATTACCAGCCAGTACATCAGAATACTATTGGCGTAAAGAAACATCCCCCAGAGAAAACCACCTATGTAAGGAAAATAGTAGAGTAGTGAAAGAATAAATATCCCACCAAGAATGGATATTGAAGGATCATTCGGGAAATACATCCACATCCAGTCAGGAGCAATTTTATAAGATATAATAACAGAAATCACAAATACCGTTGCAAAAATTAGACCTAAGATAAAGGCCATGGAAAGGCACGGTTTTTCCCACTCCCTCCCCTTCACATATGGAGCAAACAGCAAGCCAAAAGTTATCATAACAGGGGTATCAATCAGAAATGTTTCAACCACCCCCTTTCAACTTTTTTTAATTATATTTTTACTTATTAAAACAATCAAGTTTTGACTTGAAAAAAAAGTAAGTATAAAATTGAGAAGATGGGCGATACTTTTTTAGAATTTAAAGAGGTCCTTTTTGCATTAATACAGGCTATCTTAAACACAAGATTTTATGGTCCAGATCATCCAAAGGGTAAGGAAAGTTATGAAACTCTGGTAATAAGACTAAGAGGTTGGAAGAAGAATAATCCTGACACTCCCGTAATTTTTTCTTTTAATGGTAAAGAATTTTTCATAGGTTTTGGGGAAAATTTTTCCTCCCTTCCCAAGGTTCTCAGCAAGGTTGAAATGGAGATATATGGCCAAAAACTCTTTGATTATTTCTCCAGAGCAAGATTGATCTCTCTTCATCTGGATCCTGAACTTGTACCTGATGAATTAAAGGGATTGCTTCTGATACTTAACAAATTTTACAGGGGGGAAATCTCATTAAAAGAATCTATTTCGCGCCAGGTCCAAAAGTTCTTTGTTCAGTACAGGATTCAACACATTTCCACCCTTTTTGATGAAGATATCATCACTGTTGAAAGAAATCTGCCGTGGAAGATAAAGGTAATTATATCCAGACTTAACAAGGATCTGAAGCATCTGCCCATATTTCACGATAACAAAGAAAAACTTAAGCAGGCAAAGCTTCTGATTTTCCGGGAAAATATCAAAGCCCTTTCTTCCGCAGAAGAGATTTATATATTTCTGGTAAACCTTGATCTTATTAAGGAAATTTATTCGGCTAAAGAAGAATACTTTAATTTCACCATAGACTCAGTGAGAGTTGAAATAATCTATTCTTTCTTCACACTACTTACCAAGAATCCTGAATCGCAAAACAATTCTGTAATAATTGAGCTCCTGCCAATTTTCCTCCGAAGAATAGTGGAAAAGGGTAACGAAGAGAAAAATATCAAATTATTTTCTTCATTACTAAAGAGTGGATTATTAAATGAGAACACAATTCCGTCGGATATCCTGAGAAAAATAAGGATGGAGGAAAAAGCTGTAAAATTTTTATCGGAACCAGAGACTCTCATCTCTATCTGGCTAAAAAACATCAATGCGCCCTCTACAAAAGAAGAAATTCAATCTGTTGGGGAACTGATTGCAACAAGGGGCGAAACTAAAAGCTTATACAAGCTTATCTCAAGGTTTGGTGAAATCTTAGATATCGAAACTCTTCTTAAAATATTTTTAACTTCGGTAAGAGATCTACCACCTGAAAGAATTTCTGATCTTTGCAAAATAATTGAGATATGTGGGGAGAAATGTGTAGAAATTGCCCTATGGATTCTAAAAGAAAATTTCAGTCAGAAACTTAAAATTAATATTCTTAATCCCCTCTCCAGAATAATAAAGGAAGATCCTCAGATTTTGTTAAAAGAAATTAATAACCACCCACAATCTCCTGAATATACTTTCTATCTTCTGAAACTCGCAACCAATGTCTCATCCTCTGAAATGGGAAAAGAGATAGAGAGGCATTTATACCATTCGGATATTAATACAAAAAAGGAAGCTTTAAATGCCTTACTTTACTCCAATTATTCCGGAGCACTTCCCACACTCCTGAGATTCTGGGAAAGCAATATTCCAGAAAATATAGAGTTGCTCTTTAAAAAACTAATTCTCACAAGAAACTACAGTAAGTGGCTCCTTAAAAAAATACTACCAGTTTATGAAAAACGATGGAAAAATTTTGATGTAGAAGAAAGAAAAATAAAGGCTGAAACAGAATATATCTCTGGAGCTATCAAGGAAAAAAGGATAGATGCTGAAATATTAAAAGGAGTAACCCGGATAATCGCCAATGAAGGGAAGAAGAAAAACCCTCTAAGACCCATAGGAAGGCATAGAAAGGAGCTACTTTCTTTACTACTCACTTCTATGTGTAATCTCCCCGCAGGAGATAAAAAAATCCTCCTCAGGTATTTTACAAAGGAGAAAATTGATAATGACCTGCTTAAAATTATAAAGAATTGTGTGGGGGAAGAGAAAAAAAGTTAATCACATTCCGGTCTACTTCCCTTTCTACCTCCTCCAGAGGTATTTCTCTAAGAGAAGCTATTTTTTCGTAAACGAATCTTACATAGGAAGGTTCATTTCTCCTGCCACGGTAAGGAACCGGCGCGAGATAGGGGGAATCAGTCTCAGCAAATAACCATTTTAGTGGTACCTTCTCTGCAACTTCCATGGTTTTTGCTGCTTTTTTAAAAGTTACAACTCCAGAGATTGAAATAAAAAAACCAAGTTCCTCTATATACTTCATTGCAAGATTGTAATCTCCTGAGAAGCAGTGCATTACCCCCCCGACTTCCTTGGCTCCTTCTTCTTTTAAAATATTAAAAGTATCCAGCTCAGCTTCACGGGAATGAATTACAAGGGGAAGTTCATACTCTCTGGCAAGAGCTATCATTTTTTTAAATACATGCTTTTGAACCTCAGGGGAACTGAAATTGTAATGGTAATCAAGACCAACCTCCCCTATAGCTACTATGATGTCTCTATTTTCTTCAATAAATTTTCTTAGTTCAGCATCAAGTTTTTTACTCCATAATTTCGTATTATGGGGATGGATGCCAGTGGTTACAAATATATAACCTGATTCTCCCCTTGCAATTTCAAGAGATTTATAATTCCCCTCAACCCCATATCCACTTCCGATATTCACAAGATAAATAAGACCTGTTTCTTTCGCCCTGTTTATTACCTCATCCCTGTCAGGATCAAACCTCTCATCATTCAGATGGCAATGAGAATCAATCATTTACCGTAGTAGGCCTTCTTAACAAGCTCCAGTGCCTCTTCTTTGTTTAAGTCTCTGGGATTAAACATCAATGCTCCATCATTAAGAGTATGTTCTGCTATCTCCTCAAATTGATCCTCTTTGACACCGGCCTCCTTCAGGGTAAGAGGTAATCCAGAAAGTTCATGTAGCTCTTCCCTGAGCTTATTTATGAGCTCTATCAATCTATACGGTCTCTGATCCTCCCGGGTTTTAGCATATTCCTCAGGTCCCGCAAAGTAGAGAAGCAACTCACCAATATACTTCCCTGACTTGGGAATATTATATTCAAGTCCAACAGGAAGAAAAATTGACATTGCAACGCCATGTGGAACATGAGCTACACCCCCTGTTGCGTGACCTAAACTATGAATAGCCCCTACCATAGAATTAGAAAAGGCAATTCCAGCGATAGTTGCTGCATTCGCCATCACATATCTCGCCTCTTCATCTTTGCCATTCTTTACCGCCCTCGCAAGATACTGTGAGATCATTTTAATCGCAGTTATAGCATAGGCGTCACTGAAAGGATTTTTCTGGTTACAATAATAAGCTTCAATAGCATGAGTTAGAGCATCCATTCCTGTAGCAGCGGTTATTTTGGGTGGCATGGTCATAGTCATTCTTGGATCAATTATTGCAGCATTGGGAAAAAGTCTATAGGAAGTAAAAGGCATCTTAACATCTTCCTCGGGATTACTTATCATAGCAACAAGAGTTACCTCAGAACCTGTACCTGCGGTTGTGGGAATCACAATAAAGGGTTTCATAGGTTTTTTCAGAACTTCTGCACCCATCAATTTTGAAATATCATCTACACCTTCAGTTATAACAATGTTAATCCCTTTTGCAGTATCAATAACAGAACCACCACCAACCGCTACTATGGAATCACAATTATTATCTTTGTAAATCTTAGCTGCCTCATTTACCACCGCGATGGAGGAATCGGGTGGAGTTCCATCAAAAACAGCTCCTATCTCCATCTCCCCCGCATCCATGGCCTTTCTAATAATATCAATCAAACCAGCCTGTTCTATTCCTTTATCAGTCACAATAAAGGGCCTCTTTGCCTGTAACTGGTCAAGCTCATATGGAAGATTCTCAACAGCTTTTTTACCTGAAACAATTTTTACAGGTGCAAAAAACTCAAAATATTCTGGTAACATTTTTACCTCCTTATCATTTTTAAAAAGGGAGTGTAAGAAAAACCTGAAGTCTCTTCAACTGTCTGTTAAGAGGCATAGGTAGTTTCCTTTTTAAAACAAGATTCGCAAGGGGACCAGGGAAAAGATATGCCTGAACTACATTAAGACATCTGGTAAATATCATTGCTTTTACAATATCCCCTTTTACACTGACCCTGTGTTGAGCATAAGCTCGGTGAGTACTTAACTGTCCTGTGAGAATCATAAAAGCTGATTCAAGATTCTTAAACATAACAACCAGATCCCCATCTTCCCTAAGATTTGAGGTCCCAAGATATTTGAAATGATCACCTTCCTTCTTCGCTCTCATGGAAGGTCCATTGGGAAGAATTGTCATAACTGCTATAAACCCATCTGGAAGGGCTCCAGCCTCATTCCTTACCTCCTCATCAACCGTTGAAACTTTTTCAAGGGCCTTCCCAAGAAGCCCCATAACAAACTTTACCGTGCTTCTTTTAAACTTATTTGATCCGTAGTTCATCTCCTCTCTCCATTTTTTTCTACATTATACCAACAAAGGTAAGATAAGTAAATATCAGGTAATATTTTTTTAGAAAAATCATTCAATCTTCTTTGTCTCCTCTTCTCCCTTTTTTAATCTTTTTATATTGTCACTATGCCTGACAATCACCCAGAGAGCAAGTAAGGTAACAAAAACAGTAAGCTGCTTATGATGATATATTAAGTGCGTAAAAACAGGTAGAAAAACTGCTGCACTTAATGCTCCAATGGAAGAAACCTTAAAAATAAGGACCACCAGCAGCCATATAATAAGGGAAGCAACAAATGAGAGGGGGGCTATAGCAAGTAGAATTCCCGCTGAAGTAGCCACCCCTTTTCCTCCTTTTCCCTTTAAAAAAAGTGTGTAACAATGTCCAACAAATGGAGAAAGAGCAACTATGTAAATCTGGGGAGCAGGTAGATAAAATTTTGCAGCAAAAAGAGGAGCAAAACCTTTTAACGCATCCAGAATAAAAGTAATAATACCCCATTTAATCCCCAATATCCTATAAACATTCGTAGCTCCTATATTCCCGCTGCCAGCACTTCTTATATCAATTCCCCTTTTCCACTTTACAACCAGATACCCGAAGGGAATGGCCCCAGAGAAATATCCTATTGCAAACCATAAGGGTACGCCTGGACACATTTACTTATGCCCCCTCTTTATGCTTGCCAGCTCACTACCTACAACAAAACCAAGGGTAGAGTAATATATCCATATAAAGAATGCAAGAAAAATCCAGAGAGAGCCATAAATGGTCTTATTCTTCCATGCATAAACTATAAAGAACTTGTAAATAAGTTTCATCAACTCAAGAAAAAAAGTGGAGAGTCCAGCTCCCCAGAGAGCCGATCTAAATGGTACTCTATGTCCCAGAACTGACATATAAATAAAAATGCTCATTAAAAAAGCATCAAGAAGATAAATTGATTCCCCAAGGAGTGGAACAGTAAGGAAAGAAAAAAGAGAATGTTGAGCAGCTATTTTGAGAGAAAGGCTCAGCGAATTTATAAAAATAAAAAGTATAATCAGAACAGCAAGGACTCCTACCGAAGCAATCTCTTTTATCCTGTAAAGATACCTGTTTTTTGGGGGCTCAAGGGAAAAAATTTCAAAGAGAATCAATCTGAAATTTAGAAACAATCTGGAAGTTGTCCAGAGGAGAGCAATAATACTTGCCAATCCCAACCATTTCCCTTTAACCATTAAGATTTGCAAATTCTGTCTGACAAAAGGTTCAATAAATGGAATTTGTTCTTTCACAAACTGCATGATCTGAGCCACAATATCTTTCCTGATGTCAAGAAAAAAGCTCCCCATTGAAAAAAGAAGTAGAGTTGTAGGTATTACTACAAATAGTATATTGAAACTAAGAGAAGAAGCATAAGAAAACATCTTTTCTGAAAAAATCAGATTCACCAACCAGATAATCTTTTTAATAGCTTCTCTCATAAACTTCATCTTATATACATGCTTCCATAAAAAATGAGAGAAAGAACAACATCAGTTACAAGCACAGCAATTATTATGTAAACAACCGCAATTCGTGTTGCATTACCGATTCCTTCTTGGCTACCTTTTGATCTCAACCCTGCAATAGAGGAAATTATCCCTAATAGAAATCCAAAAACTCCACCTTTCATCAATCCATAAATGAGATCTTTGAAATCTGAGTAATCTACAAAATTCTTGTAGAAGGTGCCAATACTCCCATGGAGCTGCCACACATAGGTAATAAGAGAAGAAGTGATAATGGTAAAATCTGAAATAATAACCATCAGCGGGGTTATTATAATTCCGGCCCAGATAGCAGGACTGACAACATAAAAGAGAGGATTGATCCCCATTGATTCAAGGGCCTTGATCTGTCCAGAGTATTTCATATATGCAATCATGGAAGTTAGCATAGCTGCACCTTTCCCTGCAACAACAGCAGCAGCAAGGAGAGGACCAAGCTCTCTCAAGGCAGCATAAGTTATAAAAATGCCCACAGTATATGTTCCACCTATTTTATTAAAGGTGTTGTAAAATTCAATAGCAGAGGTCATTCCCGCAAATCCAGCAACTAAAAGCATTACAGGGAGACTGAGTACTCCGAGATAGTACATATCCTCCAACAGAATTCTCAACGGGGGGACTCTGAGGATCCTCACCCATCTCGCAAAAAAATCCACCTTCATCGCCCCTCTATTTTATCAACCTTTGAAAAAAGATTCTAACATTCTATAATATTTCAGATGAGCAGGTTGTTATGAAAAAAAGCAAGATCTTTGTTATCTTTTTTTCAATAACTGGGTTCTTTCTCTTCGCATTGTTGGTAGCCGGCGTGATTGTTTACAGGGTACTTATGGGGGTTCCATCAATTGAAAAGGTAAAACATTACTCACCTCCATTAACTTCCCAGATTATTTCATCAGATGGAAAAATTATGGGAGAATTTTTTTTAGAAAGAAGAAAGTGGGTCAAATTTGATGCTATTCCTGATATGGTAAAAAAAGCTTTCATGGCAGCAGAAGACGCAAGATTTTATGAGCATATGGGACTTGACTTTAAAGGAATTTTAAGAGCAGCAATAAAAGATCTTGAAGCTGGCAAAATCGTCCAGGGGGGGAGCACCATAACCCAGCAGGTTACAAAATTGCTTCTCCTTTCCCCCAGAAGGAGTTTCTCAAGAAAAATAAAGGAGATGTATCTTGCGTACAAGCTTGAAAAATATCTTTCCAAGGATAAGATTCTGGAACTTTATATAAATCTTGTCTATCTCGGAAATGGTGCATATGGAGCTGAAGCCGCTGCGGAAACTTATTTTAACAAAAGCGTAACAGACCTAACTATTGCAGAGGCTGCTCTTCTTGCTGGTCTTCCGAAAGCACCAAGTAAGTTCTCCCCCGTCAAAAACCCTGAGATGGCAAAAAGAAGGCAGCTCTATGTGCTAAAAATGCTTAAAGAAAATCACTGGATAACAGAAAAAGAGTACCAAAAAGCTATAACAGAACCTCTCATAATAAGGAGGTATGAAAATCAATATATGACAGTTGCCCCCTATGCGACGGAAAAAGTAAGAAGAGAAATCATCAAGGAATTAGGAGAAGAAAATTTCCTGAAGGGTGGATATAAAATTTACACCACATACAACATTCAGTGGCAGAAAAAAGCTGTTGAATCACTTAAGAAGGGACTAAAAACAGTGGATAAGAGAATCGGATACCGTGGAGCTATAACCACTGTTAATGAAGAAGACTGGAAAGAATTTCTCCAAAAGGAACAGGAGCACCTTTTAGAGGAAAGAAAAAGAGAGCTTCTGGGAAATATTGCTGTTATAATCGACTCCTCGGGAAAAAAAGTTACTGATCCTGTTTCCTTTCTCGGCCTAAAAGATAAAATTTACACTCAGACTCCAGACTTTCTCAAAGGGACTCTTCTTAAACTTCACAAGGACTATACAGGACTTATAATCAAGGTGGATAAAAAACACAATATTGCTCATGTGATGATTGGGTCATATCAGGGAATACTCCCCGGCGTAGAAGTTAGATGGGCAAGAAAACCTGACCCAGAAACACCATGGTGGGAGAGAAAGGTTAATAATATTTCTGAGATACTCAAGATAGGAGATGTAATTGAAGTGAGAGTGATAGATCCCCAATCTGACTATAGCGAAAAGGACAAAGAAACAAAAGAAAAATACCAGGAATGGAAAAAAGTATTCAAATACTTTTTTTCAAAATATAAGGGCAAAACTCTAAACTTCATACCTCTCTCTCTTGATCAAGAACCAGAAATAGAAGGAGCCATTTTAGCTGCTGATCCCTACACAGGGGCAATAAGAGTAGCTGTGGGGGGGTACGATTTTAAAAGAAGCCAGTTCAATCATGTGTTTCAGGCTCACAGACAGGTTGGATCTGCCTTTAAGCCAATTGTATACAGTGCCGCTCTGCAGAATGGATATACCCCTGCGTCTTTATTAAAAGACATCCCTGTAGTTTATGAAATGGAAAATACCACCGAGGAGTGGAGACCTCACAACTATAGCGGCGGATTTAAAGGAACGATGCTCTTTATTGATGCTCTGACATTCTCCAAAAACATAGTTACAGTGAGAATAGCGCAGGATATAGGTTTAACACCCATTGCAAGGACGGCAAGAAAGGTAGGAATAGTTTCCAAATTAAACCCTGACCTCTCCATGGCTCTGGGCTCGTCAGCACTTTATCTCTGGGAACTCGTAAGAGCATACTCAGCTTTTGCAAATTATGGATACAGAATAAACATGGGAGATATTACAAAAATTGTCAGAGGAGATGGGAAGGTTATATATAAAAAAGAATATTCTGCAAATATCCTTTATCCCGAAAAACCGCCATGTGGCAAAAAGATTCTTGCTCCAAATTATTCTTACCTGATGAATTTTATGTTAGAAAATGTAGTAAAACATGGAACAGGGTGGAGGGCAAGGGAAATCGGAAGAGTTTCTGCCGGTAAAACTGGCACAACCAACGACCATATTGACGCATGGTACATAGGATACATCCCTCAGTTAGTATGTGGTATATGGGTCGGATATGATCAGGAAAAATCTTTGGGGGTGTATGAAACAGGTGGAATAGTTGCTACTCCAATCTGGGTAGATTTCATGAAAAAAATTACAAAAGACATTCCTGAAAAAGATTTTCCCATTCCCCCGGGAATTGTATTCAGAAGAATTGATCCTAAAACAGGCCTTCTTGCCACAGAACTAACCCCCTATCCTCGTTTGCTCCCGTTCGCGAAGGGAAGTGAACCAACTCAGTATTCCCATATTGAGAAAGAGGAAAAAGAAGATGAGAATATAATTGATAACATGGGATTATGAGCTTAATTGACAGATTTGGAAGAGAAATAACATATCTCAGAATTTCCGTAACTGACAGATGTAACCTGAGGTGTATTTACTGCATGCCTGAAACAGGAATAAAATTCGTTCCCCATGAAGAAATACTCAGATTTAAAGAAATAATCAGGATCGCAGAAATTTTTGTTGAGGAAGGAGTCAAAAAGATAAGACTCACTGGTGGAGAACCTTTGGTAAGAAAGGGAGTAGTAGAATTGGTGAAGATGCTTTCGGAGAGTGTAGGAAAAAAAGCAGAACTCACCATGACAACCAATGGAACCCTTCTATGGAAGTATGGGAAAGAACTTTACAATGCAGGCATGGAGAGGATCAATATAGGAATTGACACACTGAATCCAGAAATATTTAAAAAAATAACCAGAAGGGATCACTTTAATGATGTTCAAAAATCACTTGATGCTATTAAAAAGATCCCTTTTAGGAAGATCAAATTAAATGTGGTAGTAATGAAGGGAATAAATGATGCTGAAATTCAGGATTTTGTCAAATTGACTTTAGATAATCCATGGGAAGTGAGATTTATTGAATATATGCCATTCGGAAATGTAACTTTAGAAACAAGGGAAAAGTACCTGTTAGATGGAGAAACAATTATAAAAGAGATAGGAAAATCTTTTGAGATAAAGGAATTACCCTCTAACGGGGTGGCCAAAAAATTCAAAGTAGAAAATGCAGAAGGTGAGTGGGGAATAATAACTCCCATGACAGCTCATTTCTGTGAGAATTGCAACAGGATGAGACTCACCTCCAACGGATTCCTCAGACCATGTCTCTTTTCAAGGGAGATGGTTGATATCAAAACACCAATCAGAAAAGGAGCAGATAGAGAAACCCTTCTGAAAATTATAAAAGGAGCAATTGATAAAAAACCAAGAATAAATCCTCTGCTTGAAAATAAGGAGACTTCCATGCCATGTCCAATGAATTACCTGGGAGGATAATGGAAAAAAGGGGAATTAGATATTTTTTATACATCTTTTCAATCTTAATAATTTCGGCAGGGATTTTCTTTCTCTTTTACTGGGATATCAGGGAATGGGGGGGCACATCCTGTACAAAGATAACATGTTTTATAAAAGAGCTAATAATATTTATGAAAAATGCTGTATGAAATAGCTATCTTCATAATCTTTTCTCTTTCACTTTATGGAACAGGTGCTTTAATTCTTAAAGATGGAGAAGAATGGGAAAAATTCCTTTTAGGTGGGGTAATCTGGGGCTTTTACCTGTTTATAATAGTTCACATGAATCTTTTATATTTCCCTGAAGTTTTCTTAATATATCTTTTTGCTATTCCTGGAGGGGGAAAAATAACAAAAAAAATAATAACATCATCGCTTCCAGATAAAAATAATATTAAGATCTTGCTTGTAATGCTTCCAATTATTTTTATAGCGCTACCCCCTCCACATAGATTTGTGGATTCCCTCCTATATCAGCTAACTATACCTCAATGGTACATAGTAAGACATGGGTTTTACTGGGATCCTATTTTTGAGGGCTCTCTCTTTACCATTTTCGGGAATCTACTTTACATTCCACTCCTTTACCTCAAAGCGGATTCTGGACCTCTGATGCTGACATTTCTTTCTCTTTTTATCACAGCAGTCATTTTCAAAAAAATACTTTTTAATCTTCTTCATGAAAATTCCTTACTTCCTGTTACAATTTTTATTCTTACACCAGCTGTTTATTTTGTAGCACCATTTGGATATAATGGATTCTTACAGATATTATTTCTATTAGGAGGAGTGTATATTCTTCTCAATGACCCTGTAGTTTCTCTTCGGACTTTGATTTTGTCATCACTTTTTTTCGCTGCTGGGGCCTCCACAAAATACCAGGGATTGGTAAATTTCAGTTTCATAATTCTCGTCTTTTTTATTTTTTCAAAAGAACGCAAAAAAATCTTTATCATTGCTTTCATTTCTACCCTTCTGATTCTACCATGGTACATAAGGAATTATCTTGTCTCAGGAAATCCTACATGGCCCTTTTTAAATTCCCTCTTCGGATTAAAAAACCTTTATAACCACGATGTAGTCAAGGCAAATCTTTCGGGTGGAAAGAGATCAATCCTTTTCAATTTTATTAATTTTTTCCTGTGGAATTATATAAAACCCATCAGAGGTATTCAGGGAATTGATGGGCCTCTTTTTTTAGCATTAAGCCCATGGAGTTTGTTAATTGTAAGAAATGATAAAAAGGTTAAAATAGCGTGGTTAATTTTTGTCATTTTTATACCATTTGCCCATATCCTTATGGCAAATCCAAGATATTATCTATTTTTTCATCCACTGATGGCATACCTTGCATACAGAGGCTACAAGAT
>JALTID010000067.1 GCA_027004335.1 bacterium | reverse complement strand
CCCTGTGGTTGATTTTTCCTCCTTTTGGTATATTGTTTGTTCTGTTTTTAATTTTCAGTTTGTTCTTCTACTTATTTTTCGGGGATAGAGATTAAAGGGAGAACAGAGTAATTATTTGATAATTCCCCATTTGACTGAAAGTTTTCTTTGTGACATAATCAATTTAGGGATAACAATGAAGAAGTTAGAAGAAATAATCAATCTTCTTAAATTACATGATCCTGAGATCCGTGAAAGATTTGGTATAAAAGAGATCGGAATTTTTGGGTCCTATGTGCGTGGAGATGCTACCATGAAAAGCGATATCGACATCCTTGTTGAGTTTAAAGAAGGATTTAAAACCCTTGATAATTACATGGGTTTGAAATTTTACCTTGAGGATCTGTTTAAAATTCCTGTGGATCTTGTTAGCAAGACAGCGCTAAAACCGAGGATTAAGCCCTACATATTGGAAGAAGTTATCTATGTCTAAAAGGCGGATCTTGAAGGTAGTCCTGGAAGACATTCTTGAAGAAATTGAGCTGTGAATTATTTGTTAAGCGTGGGAAAGTAGCATAATGAAAGTCTCAGGAGAATTTCTTTCCAGCGGTTCTTCTCCCTTTCCCTGAATGACAGAATCTCAGGATCTGTTTCATTGCTCAGGTACTTTGTAATTTTCATTTTTTCTCTGAATATTCTCCGGGGAATTGTGGCTAATTCCTTTATGATCATATTTTCTGGAATGATAACTTCATTCCATACCTCTACAATAAAGGGGAGCTTGAGCTCTGTCTCTGTCTCATCAAAAAATGGAACCCCTTTCCCTGCCAATTCCCATACAAATGAGATAGGGCATCCAGAATAAAAATTAATATTTCCATCTCCGTATCTTTTTATTCCAAGGAATGGATTTATATGATCCATTGAGTATATCTTCTTCCCCTTCCAGTACAATGCCGACCTCAATTTGAAGATCCTGATTTCCATAAATATCACCACCATAGAGCATATCTAATAAATAAACGGGAGAGAGGAGGGAAATATGACATTGGTTATCTATAGAGATAATTCTCATTTTTGACAAATATTGTTTCGCGGCATACAATAAAATTAGATAGAATAAGCAGGAGAAAGAATATGAAAAAAAATAAAGAAAGTGAAATTATGGTAAATGAAGCTCATGAGCAATATATTGTAAATGAAAAGGGAGAAAAGATCGCAGTAGTTCTCCCTATTGAAGAGTATGAAAAAATAATAGAGGATCTTCATGATCTTGCCGTGATTGCAGAGCGAAAGGATGAACCCACAATTTCGTTTGAAGACTTGAAAGAACATCTTAAAAAAGATGGATTATTATAAGATCCTGTGGAAACATTCTGCCGAGCGGGATCTGAGAAATATTGACCCCTGAAATAATCTTTTTAAGTTTATGGAGTTAACTATATCTTGTATTAACAGGAATCGAACCTCCTTTTTTTGCGACCTTCAAAAGCCGTAGCAATTTTTTGAGCGGACATTTTGTCCGATCAAAAGCCGATGGGCTATTATAAATAGGTTATGTTATCCATACCTGCAAATACATGAGAAGCAGATTGGAAAAGAGAAAGGTAATACAGCGGAGGCAAATACGCCTTTTTTGCGTCAATGCGAATATACGGGCGCCGTGAATCTCTGGAATTTAATTGAGTAGCCCATTTATGTTCGCATAGCAAAATTCCGGATATTATCTTTTTTTGAAAATAGAATATCTTCCGCAATTGCGTCAACGGCTTTTGGGTCGCATGTTTTTCTTTTGGTGGGTTTTCTTTTTTTGAAAAAGAAAACCCACATTTGAGAATGCAATGGAATTTAGCAAGTGAATCATATTGAGAAATCCTTTTTCTTAAGCAAAGGGGGCAGGATGTATCCCCCATCTCTTTGAGAAATAGTGTCCTCTTGCTTTTTCTCCCATCATCTGCTAATTTTTACACATGATTAAATACCTTGATGAACTGCGTAAGGATGATGTTGTTTATAGGACGATAACAAAATATCTGGAGAATCATCCGGATTTTGAATTTCCAGGAGGGGCAGATGATTATCTGCCCCTGCCTCTTAAATTTAAAACCTGCTCTGTTAAAAATTTCAGGAGCTCTTCATTTTTTTAACATTTTCTATTATAATTAAACTTGTGAAAAGGGTAGTAAGTTATTTATTTATTTGCTTTGCAATTTTACTCCTTCCTTTATTCCTCTTTCCTGCTGCTAATGAAGCGGAATTGATGTTTGGTGCCACCAATATTTACGGAATTGTTGGTGAGGGTGGTACCACTGCTGCTTTTTCAAAATGGGGCGAGTTAACGGTGCTTCGATGGCCCAACCCTTCCTACTATGAATTGTTGAATTACACTACTTCAAGTGCCCCTGATGCCAGGGAGCTGCCTCATCTTGGAGCACTGGATAATATGGGAGGGTTTGGGGGGCTGGTTTTTTTTCTCAATGATAAAAAAGTTGTTACTTTTTTTCGGGATCCTGTAACATGGAGTGTCACCACTGAATATTATACAGATAACTCCGGGGTGCTTGTTCATAGATTCCATTCTGATGAGTACAGTATTGATGTAACACAGGTGGATTTTGTGCATCCTGAGAGCGATGTTCTCACAATAGCATTTAATGTAAGATATCCTGATACGATCACAGGTGTCAAACTCTTCTTCTTCTTGAATCCGGCTCTTTCCATGAAAAGGATTGAATTTGTACCTCTTTCTTCTTATATGGATAAAGACAAAGGTTTTCTACTTTCTTATTCCCGTACAGGTCAATATTTTATAGATTATGTTCCACCATCACTAACTCAGGATAGTCTTGATAAACTTAATTCGTGGCTGGGAACAATTTCCGGAGAAAATATTGAATCAAAGATAGAGGGTATCGGGGATTACTTTGGAAAAGGGCTATATCTTGTTGTAGGGTCCAGTTTCCCCATCAGCGAGTTTCAGTGTGGAGTTGATAGAGAGATTTTACAGAGAAGTAGTATCCAGGATGCATATCAGGACCTGATGGATGGTAAACTTTCAGAGAATCAGATTTCTACTAACAGAGTTGATTTAGCTCTTATGGGAAATGTAAAGAGTGGGGAATGGAATGCAATTTATCTATCATCTGCTAACACACAGGATGAAGCATTAAGCGCTTTGTCTGAAGTTAAAAATAGTGGTTTTTCTTCTCTCCTTCAAGATATCCTTGGCTGGTGGGAAAATTTTACGGCAAAGGCTAAGATCCCTGGGGATATTCCAGAGGATGAGAAACGCTTTGTCCTGCGCACCGTTATAACCATCGCTACCTCTATGGATAAGAAGACAGGTGCTATTGTGGCTTCTGTGGCAAATCAGCCTCCATATTTCCTCGATTGGCCAAGGGATGGAGCTTTCATAAATTATTTCCTTGATACTGTGGGGTACCATGATCTTGTCCTGAAACATGAGCATTTTTACGCAGATATGCAGAGGAAGTGGGATTATCAGAAGGCACTTACTCCTAACAGCCCCGCTGGAACCTTTGCCATGAATTTTTTCCCCGATGGCATGGTAGGAGGTCCCATTGATTTTGAAATTGATGAAACGGGACTTGTCCTCTGGTCATGGTGTATTCATGGGAAGTTTATCAGTGATGAAAAGGAGAGGAAAGAGTATTACAACGAGTTTTATCCCGATATAAAACTTGCTGCCGAGGCGCTGATGAAGTGCAGGGATCCTGATAATAAGCTTCAATGTCCTGCCAGTGAGGATGATAATATTTTCCCCACTCAGGGGTTGCAGGGGGCAGTAACTGAGTATCTTGGTTTGAAATCTGCTGCTGAGGTTGCCGGGTATCTGGGTAAGATTGATGATATGAAGAAATGGGAAAGTAGAGCAGAAGAGCTAAATGAGGCAATTTATGAGAATCTCTATGACAAAAAATTGAGAAGATTTAACGGTAATTTTGAATATTATGGTAATGGTTCCTGGGCAATGTGGCCTGTAGAACTGTGGCCAAAAAATGATCCAAGATGGGTGGGGCAGATTGATTACGCTTTTAATACCCTTCAGGGGAATATCCTTCATCCTTCTCCTTATGGCTCAGCCTATGATGCCAAAACTGCTGTGGCAATGGATTATATTTTGCCTGCTACTGATTCAAGGAGGGATACCCTTGGGGAAATTGTCCATGAACTATCCGTAAATCTTCCACTCAAAGGCACATTTCATGTGGGTGAGGCATACATGCCCATCTATGAAGGTAACACCTACCACTGGCTGGATGTAACTTCTATTCCACATGTATGGGAAGCTTCACTGATCTCACTCTCTGTTCTGGCATATTATCACCCTGAGGTCTTTGAACAGATCAGCTTACCGGTGAATTATCCCCCTCCGGCGAAAAAAAAGAAAAGCGCAGGGTGTAGCTC
>JALTID010000066.1 GCA_027004335.1 bacterium | reverse complement strand
AAACCGTATGTCCCAAATGGAGATCTGGTGCAGTTGGGTCAAAACCAGCTTTTATTCTAAGAGGTCTTCCCTCTTCCTTGGCTATTTTAAGTTTCTTAATCAGACCATCATCTGGAATTACCTCCACTATCCCTCTCATTAAAAGCTCATATCCCTTATCAAAAGAGATTCTAATTTTGCTCACTTTCTATCCTCTCCTTTACTCTTTTAAAATCTATAACCCTACCAAATCCATCTAAATCTAACAAAACACCCTGAACCTCCTCATTACCCCTGGCGACATTGAAACGAATAGGTGTAAGATACTTAAACCTATAAAGAGCATCTTCAATCCGCGTTCCTATCACAGAATCCACAGATCCACACATTCCAGCATCGCTTATAAAAAAGGTCCCTTTCCTTAGTAATCGTTCATCAGCAGTCTGAACATGAGTGTGGGTACCGATCACAGCAGTTACCTTTCCGTCAAGATACCACCCAAGAGCATATTTCTCAGCAGTTGCCTCAGCATGGAAATCAACAATTATTATATCAGATACGCCTCTGATTTCTGCAAGTATTCCCTCGGCCTTTCGCAGTGGATCATCAATGGGATCCATGAAAACCCTTCCCTGCAGATTTACGATCGCAATATTAAAACCACCCACTTTTCTAACAGCCCATCCTTTCCCTCTCACACCAGGCGGGTAATTAGCAGGCCTTATAATAACTTCTGGATACTCATCAAGAAGTTTCGCACCTTCTTTTTTATCCCATATATGGTTACCAGAGGTCATAATATCAATACCAATTTCTCTCAATTCATTGAAGACTGGAGGAGTTATGCCAAATCCACCTGCACTATTTTCCACATTGGCAATAACCAGATTAATTCCCAACTGCTCTTTTTGAGAAAGGAACCTTTTTACACTCCTTCTACCCGGCTTGCCAATGATATCCCCCAAAAAAAGGATTCTCATTATCACCTCGCAAAGGAAATTGCTCTTGTTTCCCTGATCACTGTCACTTTTACCTGACCTGGATAGTTTAGGTTACTTTCAATTTCCCTAGCAATATCTCTTGAGAGCATCAGGGAATCTTCATCGGTGATTTTATCACTCTGGACAATAACTCTTAATTCTCTACCAGCTTGAATAGCATATGCTTTTTGAACACCATGAAATTGCACAGCAATACTTTCTAACTCTTCAAGTCTTCTTATGTAGTTTTCTAACATCTCCTTTCTTGCTCCTGGCCTGGCAGCAGAAAGTGCGTCAGATGCTTGAACAATAACTCCGAGAATACTTTCAGGATTATCATCATGATGCTGGGCTATTGCCTGAACAATCTCAATCGGCTCTCCATATTTCTTTGCAAGATCAGCACCAATTTTCGCATGAGAACCTTCCACTTCATGATCCACAGCTTTACCAATGTCGTGAAGGAGTCCAGCCCTCCTTGCCATTTTTTCATCCAGCCCCAACTCAGCAGCTATAATACCCGCAATAAAACCTACTTCAATGGAATGAAGATAAATATTCTGCGCAAAACTGGTCCTGTATTTAAGTCGTCCCACAAGTTTTACAAGCTCCGGATGAATCTTTTGAATTCCGAGGTCAAAAATCGCCTTTTCTCCTGCTTCTCTTATCTCTCTCTCAATTTCTTTTTTTGACTGCTGGACAACTTCCTCTATTCTGGCAGGATGAATTCTTCCATCTGCTACTAATTTCTCCAGAGAAAGCCTCGCTACCTCTCTCCTAACCGGATTATGAGCTGAAATAATCACAGCTTCTGGGGTATCATCAATTATTACATCTACACCGGTGGCAGCTTCAATAGCTCTGATATTCCTTCCCTCTCTACCTATTATTCTTCCCTTCATCTCATCGTTGGGAAGAGATACAACCGAAACAGTGGACTCAGAGACATAATCACCAGCGTACCTCTGGATAGCCATGGCGATAATTTTTTTTGCTTCTTTCTCTCCTTCCTCTTTTGCACTATCAATTATCTGTTTAACCATCTTGGCAGATTCATGCTTTGCCTCATCAATCACCTGCTGCTTCAATTCTTTTTTAGCTTCCTCCTGTGTCATACCGGCAACTTTTTCAAGTTTTGTTTTAACTTCGCTTACAAGCTGATTATAGTAGCTTATTTTTCTTTCAAATTCAAGCTCCCTGTTTACTACATCCCTCTCCTTACGCTGAAGCTCCTGCTCTTTCTTATCAATCTGATCAATTCTTCTATCAATGTTTTCTTCTTTCTGGATCAGTCGTTGTTCCCTTTTCCTTATCTCGTCCTCTCTTTGTCTGAATTCTTTCTCCATTTCTGTCTGCAGCTTCAAGAACTCTGATCTTGTTTTCAGTTCAGCTTCTTTTTTTATTGTTTCAGCCTCTTTTTTCGCCTCTTCCAGAATTTCCTCAGATAATCTTCTCGCTGCATCCACTCTCCTGGAAGAAACTCTCCTGGCAAGGAAATAACCTGCCGCAACTCCAAACAAAACAGAAACAACAGCAATACTAATCAGATAAATCAGATACATTTCCAACCTCCTTTCTATATCTCAGCCATCCCTTCTCACCTACCACTACTGATTCAGAAATAACAAAGTTAACTCTCACATCATGTTCATCTGCGGGAAGCAAGGTAAAAAGGCACCTGTGAAAAACTACTCCAACAGATGTTCCAGAAAAATCTTTCAGAAACCTATCAAAAAAACCTCCTCCGTAACCTATTCTATTGCCCATCAGGTCAAAAGCCACTCCGGGAACAATAATAAGCTCAGAAAGAGTCTCTGGGCCTTCTGGTTCCCATATATTCCATTTATTAAACTTTCCCCTTTCCCACCCATTAAAAACACTCCATAATAGTTTTTCCCCAGCAACTACAGGGAAGGAAATCTCAACTCCTTCTTCTCTAAAGATTGGGACAAGAAGTCGCAAATCAGGTTCACCTTTCACAGGATAGAATAAGCCCACTGAATGGAACTCTCCCTCTAAAACAAATTGCATGATCTTAAAAAGAATGGTTCTTTGCCGCACAGTTCTCTCAGGTGGAGGTACCGAGAACCTGTAATCTATACATAACCTACGGACATCCTCCTTCACCGTCATAAAGACTCCCACAGGGAGAAAGAAGGGGGGAAATTAGCCTACTATTCTGAACTTTATCAGTAAATTTTCTAGGACTGCTGAAAAAATTTTATATAGAAAAGCAGTCATTGCTTCCTCTTCTTTCCCCTGTTATAAATTATTAAACAACTCCTCCCGCCTTCTCTAGCAAATCTCTACTCTTTGCATCCAGGAAATTTAGTTCGTTTTTTAAATCTTCCTGCTTTGCAACCTCCACAGCAAGGTCAAAGGCGAGAAGAAGCAACCTTGAAAAACTATCAACATTTTTTAAATTTTCTATTGCCTTATTCCATCTCTCATTTACAAGGTTTTCTCCCCTCCTTATTAATTGTTCATCTTCTGCAGTATAAAGAGTAAATTTTTTTCCTGCTATTTCAACTTCAATTTCTCTTTTTTCTGTTTTCATTACTATAAATTTTAGCAGAATCATTCTAAAAAAACAACCTTCCGTCTCAGCACCTCTAAAATTGACACTTTTAACATCTTGACAATATCTTATTTTTCTGCTTAAATATAGTTAAAAAGGGAAGATATAAGATGAAAAAATACCTAATACTCTTCGCAGCGATCCTTTTAGGGGTCATGGATTTTAGTAGAGCAGGAAAAGCAGCGACTCTGAGCTGTGACGATCTGGCAAGGTATTATGCTCCTGTGATCTATCAGGAAGTGGCATCTTCAGACCAGAACATTGCTAAATTTGACAGAATCACATCTGTGGATTTTGATGGAGATTTTGACCCATCCAACAATATCCCCTATGCTGAGAGTACCGATGGGAGTCTACCGGCGGCCTTATACTACTTCACAATCGAAGGTGAGACACACTGCTTTCTATATTATTTTCCATACCATGTGTGGACTAACGAAGGGGGGCTTTCTCCCATGTCTCATGAATTTGATGGAATCATGGAAGTAATATACAAAGATGGGACTAAATACGGTAATTTCACTGGACTGGAAGTTTTCACAAATGGAATCATCAAGGTTTTCAAAGAACAAACAGGTAACGATATTGAAAGTGGTAGCTTATACATTGGAGGTGGTCTAGATTTCTATGATGATTCTTACAGTACAGCAGGAATGTATGGCAACCATCCGGTTCTCTATGCTTCAACAGCCGCCAGTGGGAAGGGACACGCGCTAAGAAACTGGGTAGATGGAATCAAAACTGATACACAGAGACTGATCGCTTATTACTACGATCCAGGCACAACAAGTTCTGATGCTCCGGCAGTCGGAAGCGAAGTAATCAGTAATGACGATCTCGGTGGTGATATTTCCAATCTGAACGCAACCCCATATGA
>JALTID010000065.1 GCA_027004335.1 bacterium | reverse complement strand
CTGATATGGATGCAGAAAAATCTTTCTCCAGGATCTTTGGTAGTGATTCTGGATACTTAGAAGCAGGAGGATTTGCTCTTTCTCCTGATTTTCAAGGAGTTATCGCTACTGATACAGAGAAAGGAAACATTCTCTATGCGTCTTTTTCTACAGGACCAACTTCTTACCTGATAGATGAGAGCTATGGTATGAGTATTACAGATCCTTCTATGGTAAAAACAATTCCCGACTTTGATTATGTCTTCACCCTTTCTGGAGGAAAGAGTATAGTAATGGTTGACACAACAATAAACGCTATCTACGGTAATTTTTATTTCATTTATCCGGTGGTTGATTTTGATGTTGGTGTAGAAAAATAAGGAGAGGAAAAATATGTATAAAGTTATAACTGTTTCAACCTCCAAAAGAATAGAGATGATAGACATAACTTCCAGAGTGCGTCAAGCTATAAAAGAAAGCAGTGTAAGAGAGGGGATAGCCATCGTTTATGTTCCCCATACGACAGCAGGGGTCACAATCAATGAAAATGCAGATCCTTCCGTAGCAAAGGATATTGAAAATACTCTAACCAAACTTGTTCCACCAGATAAAGGCTATCTCCACTTAGAAGGAAATGCAGATTCGCATATCAAATCAACAATTGTGGGAGCTTCAATAAATTTGATAATTGAAAATGGAGAAATAGTTTTAGGAACATGGCAGGGGATATTCTTCTGCGAATTTGATGGGCCGAGAAGCAGAAAAGTATATATAAAAGTTATAGAAGGTTAATCTTTTTCTATTATAAGGACATCACCAGGGTAGAGATTTCGCCCCTGATACTTTTTCTTAACTGTTTTTATCCTGTTAATAGGGACTCCAAACTTTCTTGAAATATCCCACAAGGTATCTCCCTCTCTCACAATATATTTTATTTTACCTTTTCTGTACCGAGAATAATATCTGTGATACTTTCTTACATAGAGAATCCTCCCATCTCTTATAAAATTACCTCTTATTCTATTCCAACTTTTTAACTGAGAAACTGTTACCCCGAACCTCCTTGCAATAGACCATAGAGTATCACCTGGTTTCACCCTGTATCTTATGCCCCTATTATGCCTGCTGGATATCTTGGATCTCTTTGAAACCGGTGCATAGTACTTACCGGAAGTATAATATGCAAGGGTCCTCCCCCTTACTACGGGGATTAGAATTCTGTGTCCAGCCCTGACCCTCCGAGGATTTCTTATGTGATTTATCCTCATCAAAGTCCTAACATAGACATGATATCTCCTCGCCACATGAGAGAGAGTTTCCCCCCATCGCATCCTGTGACGGATAAAAATCCTCTCTCTTACATATTTCCTGTACTTGAGGTATCTCTTCGCAATTACTTTCTTACTAAAGTTCTTGAGCTTAAGAAGGAAAGCTTCGCCTTTTCCCGCCGGTAACTTCAATTCATATCCTTTATAGTCAGGAGGAGTAACCCAGTGCCTCAGCTCCGGATTATAAAAAAGAAGCTTATCCAGAGGTACATCTGTAATTTCTGAGACCAGATAGAGATCCACCGGATAGGGAAGCTTAACTCTATCTACCTTCAGTGGCGTATCCTTAGTAAGGTGGAACCCGAAGCACTCTGGACATTTTGCAATAATAAGGGCAGCTATAAATTTGGGAACATAATTGGCTGTCTCCCTCCTTATATATCTGTGCTTTTTAACAACCCAGAAATCCCTGCTTCCATATCTTCTGATTGCTTTTTTTATTTTGCCTTCACCGGCGTTGTAAGCAGCAATTGCCAGGTTCCAGTCCCCAAATGTTTTGTGAAGCTCCTTCAAATATTTTATCGCAGCCTCAGTTGACTTCCACGGATCTCTTCTCTCATCGATCCAGTAGTTAATCTTGAGGCCATATTTTCTGCCTGTGTAAGCCATGAATTGCCACATTCCTATTGCCCATGCAGGTGACCTTGCCCTCACATTAAAACCGCTTTCAATAAGAGGAAGATACGCAAGATCTGAGGGCAAATTATTTTTTATAAATTCTCGCTTAACATAATCAATATATAGATACATTCTGGAGAGCCATTCTGCAAAATGTATCCTGCCTTTCCCGGTGAAAAATTTAATCCAGTTTTCTACCTGTGTGTTATATGTAACTGGAAAATCAAAAGAAACTTTTGTGACTGGATATGGAAAAGGTAGTGGTACATTCAACTTAACTTCAGGGAGTTCTACATTAATCCCTTCCTCGGTTGTTAGCTGCTCTTCATCAGGATAGATCACCTCTTCCTCTACTCCCTCCGTTTGTTTTAACGGATAAAGAGTGGCAGCGCTTACCATTGTGCTGTAGGTTGCAGGCTGTGAGAAACTTATCTTCTCTGCAGAGGAAGTAGTGAAATAAGAAAAAAATGGAAAGGAAAACTTTTTCACGGGAAGATAGGAGCAGGAGGCGAGGAAAACCAGTAATACCACAAACTTTCTCATATACTTAATAATAGCAGTATTTATGAGGGCTTTCAAGGAGCCGCCTTAAAGTGGTCATTTCGACCTTGCCCAGTGACCTTAATATTCCTTGCCGTAACACGGTTCCCGAGTTTAGTCAAGGGGACCGAGCACATCAAGAGGAATTCCTGGAACCTGCCGGCAGGTCATACCTATTCAGATATCGGGTAAATGTATCTAATTGAATTCACAGATGAACACAATTCTGCAGACAGTATGTCCATCTCTCTCCTCCCTGATAAGTTAACAACCCCATTAAACTGACATAAATGTCATAGATTACCTTATCCTCCTCATACACTTTGTTAAAACATAACCATTTCTCTTTCTTCTATTTCTCCTGTAGAAACTGCTTTAGATCCTGCAGGTGAAAGGATTTACCAGATCCCTAAAATTACCATTTCTGGTTATCACCTTATCAATCCCTGCTTTTTCACATAGTCATTCAACCCATTATAATTGATTAAAATGCAATTAAGAAAACCATTAATTTCTATCTGGTTAAGGGTGGTTTCGTCATACCCTGCACTTATTGCAGGCTTACAATTATCAGGGAACTTACCGGGATCAATCCTCAAAAATCCCCAGAGAGTGGGTTCCTGCCAATCAAAGTAGTACAGCACACTACCCCTTTCATCTGCCGGGGGAAGTATTCCATCAGGTGGTAATATAACAAGATTTTTTATAATTGCATCTGTGGGATCTGAAACATTACCAAGAAAATCTTTGTTCAACACACCACTATCTGATAAAAAGAGATTAAAATGGGAAACATCTGTAAAAGGAACAGAGTAAATTTCGAAACCCAAAAAAGGCCCATCCCTGCCATCTACCTCGCCATCATAAGCATAACAATCATGACAAAAAGGATTATCTCCAAGGTATCCCTCCCACTCCCACATCATAATATAATCAAAAGGTCTAAAAAACGCATCTGCATCTCCACGAATATATCCGCTGTCACTCCTTGTAGCTCCTCCATTATAGACCCATGCAGGCAAAAAGAACCTCAACCCACGAAATTCATCTTCATCTACCACCCTGTAAAGAGCTCCAAAATCCGCCATAACGAATCCCGCAGGGAATACATCTCCAGTTCCTCCAGTATAACCCACTGCTTCACGTAGATCTCTTAAAATTTTAGAAACCAACACCCCAAAATCAACATCAGCATTGGATTGCTCATAATTCAATATCTGCTCCTTTATCTTTTCAGCTGCAGTGGAAATCTCATCAAGTAGTTTCTGAGAAAATGGATTGATGATATAACCCTGTTTTTCACTTTTAGCAAGCTCATAAAGAGCTTGAATACCCTTTACTGCAAATAGATCTCCCGGAGAAATATCTCCACTATCATCTGTATCAACTATGGTAAGATACTTTGAGGTACTGCTGCTGGATGAAACAACTCTGCTCTTTAATAAATTCATCAACCCTTCAGTAGCTGGTGCGATAAATGTTGTTCCATCAGGAAATGTTAATTGTTCCTTACCGCCAAATAGATAATCAAGCATCCCTGCAAAATAATATCTACTCTTCAGATAGTAATTCTTCCCATTTTTATCCCATGTAAATAGATTCCTGTAGTTACCAAACACATGAGCTATAAAATTGGGCATCTCTGCATCACTATCAACCATTGACTTATAATCATTGGAAATAGCTATCCAGTCACTTGCCATACCCAAATTCTGGGACATAAGAATCTCCCACACACCGTAAAAACCACTCATCAATGCCCCTACAAAAAGCACCTCTGGCATCCCCCACTCTCCATCCAGACTGAGAGTTACAACATCGGTGGTAACACCGGAAAACAATTTCTTCACCACATCACCCTTTAAAATCACATTTAACCCACTAACCTCCATTGTCACTGAATCTGGCTGGAAAGTGGTTATATAATCTATCCTCCTGAAAGCATCATCCATATAACCAAAT
>JALTID010000064.1 GCA_027004335.1 bacterium | reverse complement strand
CTATAAAAGACAGGTTTTTAAAATTCTTGATTCTGAAAAGACAAAGATCGTATTTAACAGTGAATGGAATGAAAAATTAACACCTCAGGATTTCATACGGCTCCTCGGTAAATTTACAGTAGCTCAACTGCTTGAAAGAGATGATTTTTCCAAAAGATTTCAGGAGAATCGTCCAATTTTCCTGCATGAGCTTGTGTATCCTATTATTCAAGGATATGACTCTGTTGCGTTGAAAGCTGATATTGAATTGGGGGGCACTGATCAGAAATTCAATCTTCTTGTGGGGAGGCAGCTCCAGAGGGAATTTGGTCAACAACCACAGGTGGTTATGACGATGCCTCTCTTGGTGGGTCTTGATGGTGTTCAAAAGATGAGCAAGTCTTATGGGAATTATGTGGGAATTGAAGAACCTCCTCAGGATATGTTTGGTAAAATTATGTCAATTTCTGATGAGCTTATGATTGTCTATTATGAGTTGTTGAGTAATTGCTCTAACGAGTATCTTGATAAAGTTAAAAAAGGAGAGATACATCCTAAGGATGCTAAAGAAAATCTTGCCTTTGAAATTGTTGAAAGATTCCATGGCAGAGAAGCCGCTGAAAATGCACGGGATGTGTTCAGGAGGTTGTTCTCAAAAAAAGAAATGAGAGAGGATGATATGGAAGAGATATCCCTTCCAAGAGAGGGAGAATCATGGCTTCCTTCAGTTCTTAAAGAGGTGGGTGTTATAAAAAGCACATCTGAGGGGAAGAGATTACTACAGCAGGGAGGAGTGAGAATAAATAATGAAAAGATATCTAACCCCGAATATAAGATAGAACGGGAGGGAAAATATATCTTCAGAGTGGGGAAGAAAAAATTTTTTATATTAAAATTTGAGTAAAATTGAAATTTTCGGTAAAATTTTACTGAAATGAAAGTGAAAACTGTTTCTTTAATTTTGCTTTTTCTTTTCCTTATTACTAATTGCGGGGGGCAATATGGTAATACCACATCTTCATCAAATCAAAGTGGTACTCCCTTCACCGGGTATGTTCCTGGTCAAAAAGAAGCGACTCCAACGACTTCCCCCAAGGAGCAGCAACCAGAAAAAGAACATGGTATATTTTTTACCGTGAGAGATAGGGATATTGAGGTTCCTCCAGATAACACCACGATATATGAACAGAATACTTTTGTTTTTCTCAGCGGGGATGTGGAGGTAAATAATATTGCGTATACTATAAGTTTTACTTTCATGAAAGCAATGTCATATCCGAATTCTTATGATCTTGTTTCTGGTAGGATTCAATCGCAGAATGATGCTGTTTTTTTCTATCAGGAGGCTGTTTCCGGTGGCACGGTAAAGACCATACAGAAAGTTAAAAATGGCATGCTTGTGATAAGAAAATTTAGCAATGTAGTTGAAGGAAGTTTCTGGGCGAGAATAGGTCTTGATGACGGTGAGGACCTTTACATTTCTAATGGTAAAATAAACCTGGAGAAGAAGTAATGTTTAGAAAAATTCTTGCTGTAGATGATTCTGATGTTATCTTGAATCTTCACAAGATGACTTTTAAAAGATACCCTGATGTTGAACTTGTTACAGCAAAGAATGGTGTTGAAGCTTTGAAAAAACTTCAAGAAGTTGAGGGGATTGATGTGGTGTTGCTGGATATAAATATGCCAATCATGGATGGGATAACCTTCCTTGAAATAGTGAGAAGGGAAAAAGACAAATACGGGAATATCCCAATTGTTATAATAAGTACTGAGGGTGAGGAGGAAAGTGTTCTTGAAGCTCTAAGGAAAGGAGCTACTGGTTATATTAAAAAACCTTTCCGCCAGAGGGAACTTTATGATCTTTTGGAGAAGATTGAGACGAAGTTGAAACAGAGTAAATTGAGAAAATAGATTCATAATGCCTTCATTCCTTGTCTGGCAAAAGATTACAGAGGGTCAGGGAGTTTTTTTAAGGAAAGAAATCATTTCAGTTCCTGCTGGGGATAGTTGCCTTTTAAAGATGGTGAAAAAAGTCTATCCTGATGATAGAAAAAGGGGATTTGTGCTTCTCCTCCATGGATTTGCTCAGAGTAGATACAGATGGCATTTGCGTGGCAGGAATTTCGTTAATTGTCTCGCCTATGATGGTGACGATATTTTTAATTTTGATATGAGGGGACATGGAAGAAGTTCAATGTGTTCTGGTTCTCCAAGATTTTTTGAAGATTATGTGAATTATGATCTCCCAGCCGCTGTTGAGAAGGCTCTTGAAATTTCTGGAGATAAAGAAAAGTTTTTTCTTATTGGGCATAGTCTTGGTGGAGCAATTGTCTATACTTCTGCTCCACTTTTCCCGGATAAATTAGGAGTGGTTATAACAAAAGTAGGTTTTGATAAAACTAGGATTGAGGTTTTGAAACTGATGAAGAGATGGGCTGCTTCAGGCGAACTTACAGATACTTCTGGGGAACGGGATTGTTCAGAATCTTTTTTATCTCTGGATACACCTATTCTGCTAATAACCGGCGATAAAGATACTCTGTGTACCCATATTGGTGCACATCCAGCATATCTATTTTCTTCGTCAAGGGATAAAGAGTACAGGATTTCCAGTTACAAGGATGATAAAGCTCACTGGGGACATATAGACCTGATAATGGGAGACAGGATTCCTGTGTATGTCTGGTATATCTTCAAATGGATGATGGAGAGGTAGTGCTTGAAAAAGTTTTTTTTTCTTTTTCTATTTTCTTTTGAAAGCGTTGTTTCTTCTGTTGCTGCCTATGTTCCTCCCGCTTCTGTTGAAATTACAGGAGTTACTGTTTATTCGAATTACCTCCGTTACAACTGGAAGAAGAAGGTCCTTTATTTGAAGGGCAATGTAGAAATTAAATATGGTAATATTCTTATCAAGGGAGATAAATTTTTACTTGATAAAAAGAACTTCAAATTTTCCTCTTCTGGAGAGGTGTCTGTAATAGGTGAAGGCTTCGTTATGTATGGGAGATCTTTAACTTTTTCTGTTTATCCGAGAAAAATATATGTTGAGGATGTGAAAGTTTTATTTCCACTTGAACATCTTACCATAAGGGGAAAGTCTCTCAAGGTTGAGGGCAGGAGAATAATTGTGACAGACGCCTACTACTCTTCCTGTGCTTGTGAACATCCTCCCCCTTTCTGGGAAATTGAGGCAGGTAAGATAACGATGAGACTTGGGGGATACTCATGGATTTTTAGTGGTTCTGTAAGATTTAGAGGAATAAAAGTTCTTTGGGTGCCTCTGTTGATTTTGCCTGCCAAATATGAGAGAGAAACAGGGTTTCTTTTTCCAAGATTTAGCTATACTGGAGAGAGAGGGTTTGAGATGCATTTACCCTTTTACCTTAATCTTTCACCATGGTCAGAGGGGATATTGCAACTTGATTATTACTCCACAGGAAATATAGGTATAGGTGGATTACTCAATTACATTATTTCTGAGAAGAGCAAAGGTAGATGGAGTTTGAAAAGCGCTTTCGGGGATGCAGGAAATTTTGCAGAATTACGAGGATCGCATTTTTACAATGGTTCGTCAGTCGCATGGAATATTAATGCTGATATGATGTTGAATCCTTTTTTGAGAGCATACTATGTTGATGATCCTGCAAGCCGGGGGAAGAGTTTTCTGCCTTCATCTTTTGATTACCAGAAATTTATTGATCTTGGAAAATTTTACGGTGATATAACTCTCTTTCAGGATGTGGGAACAGGGAATTTTTCTTTTTACCCAGTCATCGGTTTCTCATCTGTTCCAGCTTTAACTTCACTGGGAGATGGGGTTGTCTGGAGTCGATTTGATATACCACAGAGCAAAAAAGAGGTAAGAAATCTCACTGGAATTTTCTGGGGAAAGAGTTTTAATATGCGTTATGCTACATTTTCTATTGATCAAAATTCTGTGCTGGAAAATTTTTCTGGAAATTACTACGGAATCTGGTATCTAAATTACGCTATTACCATGATGATAAAGGGAAGTAATTCATATTTTACCCATAATTCAGTTATAACAGCAGGATACAGATATCTTTTCTGGCGGAAAGTGCTTGATGTCTATAATGACGGGCTGGATTCATTCTCTCCATTTAAAGGTTTTTTTGTAAAGGTGAATGACAGAATTGATACAGGTGATTTTATTCTTGCTGATAGTAAGAAGTTCTTAATAGGAATGAACGGAAAACTCTTTCTTTCTCATGACTTCCTTGTTAAAAAAGATGATCTTTCTCTTCTCTCCCACCAGATTTTTGATGGAAGGAGATTAGCTGATGTTTTTATTGATTTTTTTATTCATAATTCAGCAGGTAGCTTTCATGTTGGTTCACTTTTATGGCCAGTCAATGAAGAAATGTATATTTCGGAGCAACCATTTTATTACCCATATTTCACGGAGTCGGGAGAAGGCCAGTGGTTTTTCTCTTTTTCCAGAAGAATTGGAAACTGGAAAGGAGAAGTAGGTGAAAGATTCCTTATAGGCAATAAAAAAGTCTTTGAAGAGAATATCTCACTTCAATATTCTGATCCCTGCCACTGTTTTTCATTCTCTTTTAGTTATTATAACTGGCCCTATAGGAAGAATCAAAAGTGGTCTTTGTGGATGTCTTTTGGAAAACTTGGAGAGATTTCATTTTAGCTCCTTGCTATTTCTATTTTTTTTAATTATCATAAAAATGTGAGATGGGATCATAGTACTTTGATTAAGCCAAGTAAGGATATTG
Source organism: bacterium (assembly GCA_027004335.1). Lineage (GTDB taxonomy): Bacteria > JALSQH01 > JALSQH01 > JALSQH01 > JALSQH01 > JALTID01. The sequence goes on along the minus strand of JALTID010000064.1, from coordinate 8,128 downwards.
ATATTTTCTCAATTAATTTAACACCTGAGGAAGGATTAGTTCTTTCCAGAATAGAGAGAAAATTATCTTTCAAAGAATTAAAAGTTCTTACGGGATTGGTAGAAAGTAAATTGATACCAATTTTAGAAAGTCTCTTCAGTAAAGGAGTTATAAAAGTAGAGGGGTTGAAAGATAAGGATGTAGCAGATACATCCAGTCAACCTGTTGTTAATGAAGGATTTACCCTTTCTTTTTCAGAGGGAGGGATAGTGGAAATTTTTATAAAAATAAAGAAGGAAAAACTTGATGGGTTTTTGAAAGTAAAGAAAGATTCAGAGTGGAAAATGATTTTTTTCAGGAAAGGGAATCCTGTGTATGCAGTATCAAATATTTCTTCAGAGTTGTTGGGTAGTTTATTGGTGGCAATCGGTGTGATTGATAGAGAAATACTAAAAGAGCTTCTTCGGGAGAGTGAAAAAATCCATGCAAGGTTAGGGGATATTGTTGTTGAAAAGGGGATAATTTCAAGGGAAGTGCTTCAGCGGGTTTTGAGAAAGCAGGTTGAAATAAAGGTTGTTAACCTTTTTAAATGGAAGAAAGGTGAAGCTGAATTTGTCCCTCGGAAGAGTTTTGATATCCCATTTATGCATGAATTAAGCACGGGCTCTATTCTCTACAAGGTGCTGAAAGAGAATTTATCTAATGATGAAATAACTGATTTTATTGAAAACAGGATAAATATGTATATTTATCCTGCTTCGCAGCCTTCCTTTAACTGGGGAGAGATCAATCTTGATCAAAGGGAGAAAATTCTTGTTGATGTTGTAAAAGAGCGTCCGAGACTTGTAAGAGAAGTTATCTCTTTGAGCCCTCTTATGCTTCTTTCTACATACAGAGTGATTGTTGTTCTTGCAAAACTTGGAATGATTGAGTTTAGAGAAAAGATGATTAAAGAAGAAAATATTCAAAACTTGAAAATTGAGCTTAAAGAAAAACTTGAAAGGCTTCATGGGGATAACTTTTTTGGAAGGCTTGTGCTTCACGAATCCGCGATAGAGGAGGAAGTTGAAGCAGCTTACAGAGATGCAAAGGCTCTATATAATCCTGCGAAGTATCCTGATGATGAGGAGATAATGGCTTTTTTATCCAATATTAACAGATTGATTGATGAAGCTTATCAAGTTTTGAAAGAGAGGAGTAGCAGAGAAAAGTATAGAAAAGAAATTTTCCAGCGTAACAAGCTAATTTTTGAAGCTTCTATTCAATATGAAAAAGGTGAGCTGGAATTGCTGAGAGAGGATTTTAAGGAAGCATATTACCTCTTCAGATCAGCAGAAGAGTTATATCCTGAGAAAATAGAGTATAAATCTGCTGCTTTCCTCACAGGGTATTTTTATTATAGGGGAATGGATGGCCAGAAAGCAGAAGAATACCAAAAGAAGTTTCTTGATATTTTGGATAGTAACTTACACAACGAAAAAATTCTTTTTCATGGATATCTTTATGAAAAATTAAAGGGGAATACTGGGGGAGCAAGAAATTATCTTCAGAGGATAATTGAAATAAATCCCGAAAATGCTGATGCGAGAAAGGCTCTAAACTCACTTAATTAACTCAGGAGAGATTCGCTTCAGGGTTTTTACATATCCCCATTCCCCATTTTTGTATTCCCATAGTTGTTTTTCAATAAAAGCAGGGACTAAAACAACAGGCCCCCTTTTTGATAAAATTTCTTCTTTCATAAAATGAACTATAACTACTGCTTTATTATGTAAAAGATCATACTGTATATTCCTTACAAAGGCACTCACGAATATTTTTTTTCTTCTTTCCTGTAGGAGCTTGGGATTATAGGAGGAATAAAGAATATTCTGCTTTTCCCATTTAGGCTCCAGCATGTACATCTTAAATTTATTCTGATTGGTAAGAGCGTCAAAATATTTGCTGACTTTCACATCAAGCGAGTGTTTCATTGCTCTCAGGTTAATTTTCCCTCTGTTACAGGAGGAAGCCAAAATAACAACAGCAAAAAAAACCCACCCAATAATTTTTTTCATGCTTCCCCTCCTATGTTTAATTATATTACACTCCCTTTATTTCCTTTGACAATATTATCTTAGATTTGTTTAAAAAATCAAATTTCTTCTAATAAAGATATTTTTCCTGGAAATTTTGACATAAATAAAAAGGTGGGATAAAATAAACAAAAAGGAGGGGAGTATAAAAAGGTTTGTACTTTTTTTCCCCTTAATTTTACTCCTTGTGAATGGATGTTCTGTTTTTGGTATTATTCTGCCAAAGAGTTATAAAGCAGAAAAATTCCTTGAAGAGGGTGTAGAAGCTGCTCAATCTGGGAAATGGGAGAAAGCTCTTGCTTTTTTTCTTAACGCATCTAAATTAGTTGATGATCCCAGAATATTAAATGATATTGGTCTCGCCTATCTGAATATAGGTGATGAAGTTAAAGCTATTCGTTATCTTGTCAGGGCAGTTAAAAGAGAGCCAGATAATGTTTACTTTCTTCTGAATCTTGCAGTTGCATATGATAGGGCGAAAAAATATGGGCTCGCTCTTGAGATTTATAATAAGATTTTACAGGTGAAGCCTGGGTGGGTGTATGTTTCAATAAATAAGGCTTATACCCTTTCAAATTTGAAAAAATTATCTGATGCAGTAAAAATTTATAAAGGAATTTTACAAAAGGATCCTGAGAATCTATTTGCTCTTTCAAGTCTTGGAGGTCTGTATGCAAGAATTGGTCAATATGATAAGGCATTAGAATTGTACAAAAGGATTCTTTCTAAGTACCAGTACCCTGAAATTTATCTTGCTATGGGAGCAATTTATGAATTGAAGAATGATTTTAACAGGGCGATTGTATATTATAATAAAAGCATTAAACTTAACCCTGATTTTTCTCTTGCCTATTTCCTTTACGGTGATTTAAAAATAAAGATTGGAGATATTAAAGAGGGGGTAAAATATTTAGAAAAGTCCGTAGAACTTGCTAAAAAAGGTTATGAAGCTCCCTCGTATGTTGGTGGAAATTATTTTATCCTTGCTGGGATGGAGGAAAGTATCGGAGATGATAAGACTGCATCGTATTATTATCGTAAAGCATTTTCACTTTATCCTGTGTTAAAGGAACTGAAGAGGCCTGTTGATGTTGATGCAATGTTAGGTCTTGCAATTTTTTTGAAGGATAGCGACAAGTTAGATGAAGCAGAAAAGAAAGTTAAGGAAATGATAGCAGTAGATCCAAAGGATCCTTTAGCATATTCTTTGCTTGGTGATATTTATTACTTGAAAGGAGAGATGGGTTCTATTGAAAAAAGGCAGGGGTATTACAAGAAAGCAATTTCAAATTACAAGAAATCACTTTCTCTGGATAGTAATCAGTCAGAGGTGTATGTTAAGCTTGGTAATATTTATTTTGCACAGGGTAAATTAGAAGTTGTGTATTACAAACAGGGAAAATTTCATCAAGCATATTTAAATTATAGGGAAGCCATAAGGCTCAACCCAGCAGATCCAATGGCTCATCTTTCTCTTGGATTGCTTTATGGATCTGAGGGTGAATATTCAGCAGGGGAAACATCCCAGACTTTTTCAACTTTTTTCTATTCAAAAGCTATAACAGAGCTAACTCTTGCTATGAGTAATGGTTTGAAGAATTTTTATGTCTATTACCTTATTGGATATTACTACTATAAAAGGCATGCTTCAGATAAGGATCTGCGTCTGGCTGAATTCTTTACTGGAAAAAGCATTGAGTTGAATCCTGAATGGAGTTCCCCGCTTTACTTGATGGCAAGAATCTACCTGGAGAAAAATGAGAAGAGAAAAGCTCGTGAAACCCTTTCTAAGATTAAACCCCACAGGGGACAGGGAAAGGAAGTAGATATTTTAACTTATTTAATCTTACTTACTCGCAGGGGAGGAAAAGGATGAGAAAGAAATTGGGTAGTATGCTGCTTGAAGAAGGTTTGATTGATAAAGCGCAGCTTGAGGATGCATTAAGAATACAGAGGGAAATGGGGGGTAAGCTTGGTAGTATCCTTATACAATTGGGGTATCTTGATGCGGAAACCTTAGGGAGAGTTCTAAAGGAGCAATTAAATGTTGAGACGGTTGATCCCAGGGAAATTGAAAATATTGAGTATAGTGTAATTAATTCAGTCCCTCGTGATATTGTAGAGGAGTACCATGTTTTACCGGTAGAATCAGATGATAGAGAGATAAAAATCGCGACGATTGATCCCCAGAATACTCAGATACTTTCGGAGCTTTCTTTTTTTCTGGATAAAGCTGTGATTCCTCTTATAATTCCGGAAGGCCTTCTATACAACGCCTTAAAAAAATATTATAATATTGAAGTTGAGCCTGAAGAGGAGGTTGTTGAAGAATTTGTCACAGTTCCAACTGCTGGAACTGTTAGGACTACCAGTGAGACACCTGCTGCGGAGAGGGAAGAAAGAAAATCTCCTAATATTGAAGTAGTGGAAGAGGTAGCCCCTCCCCCTTCTGAACCAGTTTATGAAGAGGCAGAAGAAGTGGAGGAAATTCAGCCTCCCGCAGGTGAGAATGAGTTTATAGAAGAAGCTCCCCCACCAGTAGAGAAATCTTCTGAGGAAATTATCCCTCCTGTTGAGCAGATTGAGAAAGAAGCTCCTTCCAGAGAAGAGATTTCATCCGTAATAGAAGAATGGACTCCTCCAGGAGAGGAGGTTGTAACTGAAGAAGATTTAATTGCTTCTCAGAATATGGATGAGCTTGTATATTCTCTGGTAAAACTTTTTTCCAGGATGTCAGAAAGAGCGATAATATTCAAGGTTCAGAAGGATGTAGCTTTTGGATGGGTGGGAAAAGGTGAAGGGGTTCTCCCTGAGATGGTTGATGTATTGATGGTTCCTCTCTGTACCCCCTCTATTTTTAAAACAGCTTCTGACACAGGTGAGACCTTTTTTGGCCCTCCTCCTATGGAAGATTTGATTGTTGAAAAATTTATGAGGGCATTGGGGAGTTCTACAAATCCACCAAGGAACCTTCTTATCACACCAGTCAGAGTTACAGGTAAAACGGTTTTGATTTTTTACCTTGATAATGGACCGGGTAAGGGTATAGAGGATTTGAAGATTATTCCTGAGGTAAGTAGGATCTCCGGGATCGCTACCAGTGTGATTCAGAAGATAATTACTCAGCGGAAAAGAAAAAGTTAACCTCCTCCCATAAATATAAATGGAAAAATTACACTTACTTCTCCACCTTGAGGAGGAGGGAATCTCCATCCTTTGATCTTATAGAGAACACAACTTTCAACTTCAATATTATTGATGGTGGACTCAGTTACAATTGCCGATCTAACTCTACCACTTTCCCCGATAGTGAATTTTACCATCAATTTTCCTTCCAGCTCCGGATGTATTTTCAGTTGCTTCTCATAGCAGTATCTAACTTCACCATAATGTGAGGCAATTGCCTGTGAGATCACCCGAGGATCAAGAGTACCGCGGTTTTCCCCTGAGGTATTTAGCTTGATTTGTGCTTCAATTTTCTTTGTTTCTTTTTTAAGGTTAATTTGTTTGCCTTCTTCTGCCTCAATATCTATATCTACATTCTGAATAGTTGCTTTTTTCCTCATCCCTCCTACCTCAATTCCTTCTTTTTTTTGGATTGATCCCTGTTGTGCCAAAAGAGAATCTATATTTGATATCCCTGTGTCAATGTCAGGAATTAAGGGAGAGGCAATGATTTTTTTCTTTTTTGTTTTGTTGGAAGATGGAATCTTACTCTTTAGATTTGCATCGCTCTGAGGTATAAGAGGTTTTTGCTTTATGGTTTTACTGGGCAATTTCTGAGTGAGAGTTCCACTTCTTCTATCTCCTCTCTGCGTAAGAGGGAGAGTTTTATTTTCTTTTGTTTGCATAGCCAGTTTTTTCTTTTCTCCTCCATTTTGAGCCTTTTCAGGTTTGGTCCTAATATTTTGTCTTTTAGTATTTTTTTCACCATAAGCCGTTTCTTTAGAGAGTTCCACAGCTTGTGGATTTTCCATTTCAGTAACTTCAACTTTGGTATGGGTGGTTCTCCCTGCATTGATATTTTCTGTTCTAATTTCCAGTGGTTCTGGTGAAGAGCTTGTCTTGATTGGGGAGATGGCTGCAACTTCTCTTGTTTTTTTGAGTTGGACATAAAGGGTCTTACAGATTATAGACTTGGGTGGTGCTATTTGAATCTCGTATACTCCAGATGGATTTTCACAGCACTCAGATAACTCTTTATATGCTTTTTGTTTCTCACCGATGAGGAAATAAATTCTACCTATTCTACAGGTCACATTTCTGTAGTTAGGATCAAGTGATTTAACATAGTTGTACATTATTAGAGCTTTTTTTAATGTTTTTGAATCACTTAGTCTTTCTCCTATTTTTTGAGAGAGGTAGCCAAGATAAAAATAGGATTCTTTTAGCACTGTTGTCTCTCCACTATTATTTGCAGCAATTGCAGCTTTACGAAAATAAGAAAGAGCTTCTCTTATCTCAGGTTGCCATAGGTAAAGTGTTGCAAGATTCATAAAATAGATTGCCTCTGTAGGATAAAGTTTGATTGCTTTAAGGTAGAACTTTTTGGCCTGAGAAACTTTCTTTTCTGATTCTTCTTCATTACCTCTATTTAGAGCCTTTTGGGCCAATTTTTCAAATATTATTCCAAGTCTTTCATACAACTCTGCTTTAAAGGAGTTTCTTTCATAGGGGTTTTTGTCTTCCATAGGGCAGCTAAGAGCTTTTTTATAAAGAGCAATCGCAGGATATGGGGTATCCATGATTTCGTACATTGACCCCATTACTTTGTAAATTTCTGGGATGCAGATATTTTGACTGCCTGTTACCTTAATTGCCTGATCTAACTCTTCTTTTGCTTCTTCATATTCCCCATTTATGTAGTAAATTATCCCCTTGTAGTAATGTGGTAGGTAGGATTTTGAACCTAAGAGAATAGCTCTGTCAAGCTCCTCTTGAGATTCTTTCCATCTTCTCTCATAGTAATATGTGATACCAAGTAAGAGATGGATCTTCGGGTTTTGTGGATATCTGGGAAGAAGCTCAAGAAGAGTTCTTTCGGCTCTTAGAATGTCTTTTCCACTACCATTGTTTATAATATTCTGCACCTTATAGAGCTTTGTTTTTAATTGAAAGGATGCACATCCTGCACCTATGATGATGAATAGTATCGTAATATACTTGAAAAACCTTCTCATTTTCTTTGCTCCACCCAAGGATAATCCTATATCAAGTTTACCAAAAAATCAAATTTTCTTCCTGATAATTTTTTAGATATGGTAAAATAATTTTTCTGGAGTAGAGATGCTTATAGAAGGATTTAAAGATAGCTGGCTGGGATGTTCTGAATGGGTTGAACTATTTGCAGAAAGGAAAAAAGAGCTTCTAATTCTTTTAGAACAGGGAGAAGTAGAGAAATTGTGGAAATCCGAAGATCAGGGAACAGGGATAAGGTTAAGAAATAATGAACGCTTCAATTATTTTTACACAACTTCTCTCAAAGGTAAGGATATTGAAAGACTTATTCCTCCTATTGAAAAAGGGGTAGCTCCTCAAAATTTTTTAACACCAGCTTCCAGTTATGTGTATTCTATTAAAATTCCCTTTAAGGAAAAGAGCATTGGAGAAAAACTTGATCTTTTATTGAGGGCAGATAATGAGATAAAGAAGTATAATGAAGTAAATTTTAGAAGAATAATGTTTAGAGAAATTGAGAGAGAAATAGAGGTAATCAATTCATCAGGGATAAAAAGTTATGACAGACAGAGTGAAATTGTACTTTTTGTACAGGCTGTTGTTTCTGATCCTGGGAGAGGCATGGAAACAGGGTATGAAGCTGTAGGAGGAGGCAAAGGTCTTGAGATTTTTGATGAATTTCCTCCTGAGAAAGTTGCTACGATTGCTGTGGAAAGAGGTTTGAAGGCTCTTAAATCAGAGTGGGTAGAGGCCGGAGTTATGAGTGTTGTTATCTCTTCAGATGCTGGGGGTACGATAATTCATGAAGCTGTCGGTCACGGATTGGAGGGAGATCTTGCTTATAATAATCTCTCCGTTTATTCGGATAAAATCGGTGAAAAAGTTGCAGGTGAGCT
>JALTID010000063.1 GCA_027004335.1 bacterium | reverse complement strand
CTCCGGACCCTGACCGTGAAGGAGAAGCCATAGCCTGGCATATTGCACAGGACATAAAAAAACACGCGGAAGATAAGCCGCTGAAAAGAGCTGTTTTCCATGAAATTACAAAAAGGGCTGTAACCGATGCTATAAAACATCCCCGGGAACTGGATGAAAATCTTTTCAACGCTCAGCAGGCAAGAAGAATCCTTGACAGACTGGTTGGTTATAAGTTAAGCCCCCTCCTCTGGAAAAAAGTTAAAAGAGGACTCAGTGCTGGAAGAGTTCAATCTGTAGCAGTTAAAATTGTCTGTGAGAGAGAAAAGGAGATCCAGAATTTTATCCCCGAAGAATACTGGACCATCACGGCTCTTCTCAACGCATCTCAACCACCTGAGATCAAAGCGATTCTGACCAAAATAGATGGTAAAAAAGCTAAAGTAAGCAATGATGAAGAAGCTAAAAAGATCAAAGGAGAATTAGAGAACAGCGATTTTATCATAGAGAAGGTGGAAAAAAAGCGGATAAAGAGAAATCCCCTTCCCCCATTTATCACATCAAGACTCCAGCAGGAGGCTTCAAGGAGATTCGGATTTACCGCTAAAAAAACCATGATGCTCGCTCAGCGGCTATATGAAGGTGTTGATATCGGGAATTTCGGATCAGTGGGGTTGATCACATATATGAGAACAGACTCTGTGAGAACAGCCGATGAAGCAATTTCAATGGTAAGAGAATATATAAAAAACAACTATGGCGAAGATTTTTTGCCGGCACAACCCAATAGATTTAAAAACAAAAACAGCGCACAGGATGCCCATGAAGCGATAAGGCCAACTTCAACTCAATTTACACCTGATCTGGTCAAAAAATATTTAGATTCAGATAGGTGGAAGCTGTATAAACTCATCTGGGATAGATTTGTAGCCTCCCAGATGCCAGCGGCTGAGTATGATCAGACAACAATAACTATTAAGGCAGGGAAATACACACTCACTGCATCAGGAAAGGTATTAAAATTTGCAGGTTATCTCAAAGTCTACAATGATCAAATTGATGAAAAAGATCAGGAACAGACCTTCCCACCTGTTAAGGATGGAGAAAAATTGCAACTTAAGAGGGTGGAATTGAAGCAGAACTTCACAAAACCACCTCCAAGGTACACGGAGGGCTCTCTTGTAAGGGCACTTGAAGAAAAAGAAATCGGGAGACCCTCAACTTATGCCACAATTATCTCCACAATTCAGGAGAGGGAATATGTAAAAAAAGAAAAAAATTTCCTCACCCCTACCGATTTAGGCTTTTTAATAACAGAACTTCTGGATAAAAGTTTCCCTGAAATTATGGATGAAAAATTTACCGCTGAGATGGAGAAGAGGCTTGATCTAATTGAAGAAGGCAAGAGAAACTGGGTAGATGACCTCAAAGAGTTTTACCAGAGATTTGAAAAAGATATTGAAAAAGCCCAGGTGGAGATGAAGGATGTGAAGAAAGAGGGGGTAGAGGTTACCGACGAAAAATGCCCTATCTGTGGTGCCCCTCTGGTAATCCGGTACGGCAAGTATGGGAAATTTCTCGCATGCAGCAACTACCCCAAATGCAAATACACAAGGCCCCTGCCAGAAGAGATAGAGTATGCTGGAGAAATCTGTCCTAAATGTGGAGGAAGACTTATTGTAAAAAGGGGAAAAGGAGGAGTTCGATTCATAGCATGCGAGAATTACCCAAAATGCGATTATACTAAACCATATTCACTGGGAATAAAGTGTCCAAAATGTAGAGAGGGAGAAATCGTAGAAAAAGTATCGGCAAAGGGTAAAATATTTTACAGCTGCAGCAGGTATCCTGACTGTGATTTCGCAGTATGGGATGAACCTGTAGATGTGGAGTGCTCCAATTGTGGCTATCCTATCCTTGTAAAGAAACGGAAAGGGAAAAGTTATTATTACCAGTGCCCAAATTGTAAAGCCACTTTTAGCAAAGAGGAAATACAAAAGAAACTCAAAGAAAAAGAGGAAAAGAAAAAAGGTTAAATCTGCCTGGAGATCTCTCTGACCATCAACCTGCTTATAACCAGCCTCTGGATCTGATTTGTTCCTTCAACTATCTGCATCACCTTGGCTTCCCTCATATATCTTTCCACAGGATAATCTCTCATATAGCCATTTCCCCCGAGGATCTGAACCGCGTTAGTGGTTACTTCCATAGCTGTATCAGTGGCAAAAACTTTAGCCATTGCTGCCTCTTTGCTATGTGGTAAATTGTTATCTCTAAGAAAAGCGGCACGCTGCGTGAGCAACCTTGCAGCATTGATCTTCGTCTCCATATCAGCAAGGGGAAAACTAACTCCCTCAAATTCCACAATAGGCCTGCTAAATTGCTTTCTAGTAATTGCATACTCCAGGGCATAATTCTTGGCAGACTCAGCAATTCCTACGGCGGTTGCTGCTATTGTTACCCTCCCCGAATCAAGTGCAATCATAGCAATTTTAAACCCGATACCCTCCTCCCCAATGAGATTTTCTGCAGGTACCCTGACATTATCAAAATAAATTTCTCTTGTGGGGGTTGCATTTAACCCCATCTTTTTCTCATGCCTTCCAAAACTTACACCTTTTATATCCTTTGTAACAAGAAATGCTGAGATATCATGTGAAGAGCCTGTATTTTGCGTCCTTGCGAAAACAACATAAACATCTGCTACACCCCCCTGAGAACTGAACCTCTTTGTCCCATTTATTATGTAGTAATCTCCTTTTTTTTCCGCCATTGTTTTGATACTCTTGGCATCAGATCCATAATCTGGCTCGGTTAGAGAAAAACCACCAGTTAATTCCCCGGAACTCAACCTCGGCAAATATTCCATTTTTTGCTTTTCATTTCCAAATTTATCCAGTATAAGCTGGGGAAGGCCATTTACAGCCAGGGCAATTGCAAGAGCAGCCGAGGCTTTTGCTATCTCTTCGAGAACAATGATGTACTCCTGATACCCAAGCCCCTGACCATTATACTTCTCTGGATATGGTATTCCTAAGAAACCACTATTCCCCAATTTTTTCATCACATCCATGGGAAATTCCATATTTTCTTCCCATTCCATAGCATGGGGGGCGATTTCTCTTTCAACAAATTTTCTTATGGAATCCTGAAGCATCCGCTGAACATCATTGAGAAGAAAATCCATCTTTCACTCCTATCTTAATTTGAATTTCCCTTTAGAATCGATCATAACTTTCCCTGCTGGTGTATCTGGATCATGTTCAAATATTAAAGTCCAATCTTCATTGACAGCTCTGAGAAGAATATACTTTTTTACTTTTAAAGTGGTTACCGGGTAAAGATCATACGCCATAATGTATGGCAGGGGGACATGCCTTGAAGTGGGGATCAGATCCCCGGCATAGAAAAATTTTTCTCCCCCCTTAGTTTCTATCAGAAGACTTTGGTGTCCGGGAGTATGACCTTCAGTGGGGATTATCGTTATTCCATCTGCTATTTCTGTTTCATCCTCAATGAGGGTTACCTGGCCATACTCCATAAGTGGAAGAAAATCCCACTGGAAATAACTGGCTCTATCCCGCTCATTGGGGTTCAAAGCATGCTCCCATTGATCTGAACCAATATAGTAATTTGCCCTTGGAAAAGTAGGAACAGCTTCTCCATCTTTCAACATTGTGGAACCACCCGTATGATCAAAATGAAGATGTGTCAGCACAACATCAGTTATATCCCCAGGCTTAAAGCCCTCCTCCTTAAGAGCATCAACTATTGTTTTATCTTCAATGGAATACATATTAATGAATTTTTCATCATACTTATTGCCATTGCCAGTATCCACGAGAATGTTTCGCTTATCATTTTTAAAACTTACAAGCATGCAGTTAGCGGCCATGGGGATCTGGTTTTTTTCATTAACATCTATGATTTTCTCCCACAGGGCCTTTGGCACAACCCCAAACATTGCACCACCATCAAGACGAAAATTTCCGGCATTAACAATGAAAATCTTTAGATCAGAATCCTCAAAGATTAACATGCTGTTATAATAGCAAGGGAGAGGTGAATTGTCAAAGGTACAACAGACCCAAATGCAAGATAGAAAATATTTCTGCTGCGAGTGACAAAGATATTGTCAATCCCTATGAACTCTGAGGCCTCTCTGCCACAAATAGAGTAAAACAAGAAGGAAAAAGATGAGCAATCCTGCATCCGGGGATCCGGAGCTACACCCTGCGCTTTTCTTTTTTTTCGCCGGAGGGGGATAATTCACCGGTAAGCTGATCTGTTCAAAGACCTCAGGGTGATAATATGCCAGAACAGAGAGTGAGATCAGGGAAGCTTCCCATACATGTGGAATAGAAGTTACATCCAGCCAGTGGTAGGTGTTACCCTCATAGATGGGCATGTATGCCTCACCCACATGAAATGTGCCTTTGAGAGGAAGATTTACAGATAGTTCATGGAC
>JALTID010000062.1 GCA_027004335.1 bacterium | reverse complement strand
AAAAGGGGGAGAATCCCCCCTTTCTCTATCAACTGACTATTTTTTGCCCTCGGCAATTTCTTTCAACATTGCAATAGTAAGTGATTTTGGTCTCTCAATGGGAAAGTTCACTATTCTGTCGTACACCATCTCAGCTGTAATCCCCATGGATCTGGATACGCCGAAGAATACGGTGTAGAATTCAAATTCTCTAATGCCATAATGGTAGAGCAGTGAACCGGAGTGTGCATCAACATTTGGCCATGGATTCTTTGCCTTACCATGTTTTTTGAGTACATCAGGAACAACTTCGTAGACTGTCATAACTGTTTTTACTACTGGATCATCCGCAAGATACTTCTGTGCAAATTCCCTCTGTGCCATATACCGTGGATCTGTCTGTCTCAGAACAGCGTGGCCGTATCCAGGAATAACTCTTCCACTGTTCAGAGTATCCCACGCGTATTCTTCAATCTGTTCTTTGGTAGGTACTCCACCATATTTCTCCATCATTTCAAGAATCCAATTCAAGCATTCCTGATTGGCCAGACCATGAAGAGGACCAGCAAGCCCATCCATTGCGGCTGAAATTGCATAGAATGGATCAGAAAGAGCCGAATGTACCAGATGGCCTGTGTGGGCGCTCACATTACCACTTTCGTGATCGATGTGGAGAAATAAGTAAAGTCTTATAAGGTCATAGAATACCGGATCATCATCTCCGAGCATGTGGGCGAAGTTGGCTGCCCAATCAAGTTTGGGGTCGGGTTCAATGTGAATATCACCTCTATATTTCATTCTAAAAATGTATGCTGCAATTCTTGGGAGCTTGGCAATGAGTGTAATTGAGTCATCAAGAGCATATTCCCATAATTCATTTCTTGCTACTCCTGAATGGTATGCCTTAAAAAACTGAGATTCTCTCTGGAGTGCAAGAATGGCCATAGAGAACAGCGTCATAGGATGTGTATCTGTTGGGGCTGCTCGCAGGATATCTATTACATACTGGGGGATATCCCATCTTTTCTTCATTTCTTCTTCAAGTTCCAGGACCTCATCTTTTGTGGGGACTTCCCCTGTTAGAAGAAGGAACCATAACCCTGTTGGATAAGGTTCATTTTTTTCTGAAGGTTTTGGTAGAAGTTTTCTTGCTTCAGGAATTGGATGCCCCCTGAATCTGATCCCTTCAATTGGATCAAGGTAGGAAGTTTCACATAAAAGTGACTTTAGCCCCCTCATTCCACCTAAAATTTTCCCAATTGTTGCTTCATCTGCCACTACATCACCGTAGTTTTTCCTCAAGTTGTTGTAATCTTCCCTCCATGGCTCTAACTTTTTCGCTAACTTTTCTTTGAGTTTCATATCACTACTCCTTGTTTAGTTTCCTAATTGTATATTGTATACAATATTCAATTTTATTTAACCACACAAGGATTGTGATGTCAAGAAGAAATCTTATTGGTCGTAGAAGTTCTTCCTCCGTTCAAAGTAAAGAATCTCGTCAAGAAGGATTCTATGCCTGGTGTTTATATCTGCCAGTACGGCCACTATGAATAGCAGGATACCTATAATTTGCATGGTTATCCCTGCAGCACCGTAAATTTTGTATGGAGTGAAACTACCTGTATAAATTTTGGTAATCACAGGGACTGCTTCCAGAGGTAGTCCAGATAGGAAGAATACCAGCCCTATAAGCCCAAAAAAGGTGAACGGCTTATAGTCTCTGAAAGATCTAAGTATGATCTTGGATATCTGATATGCATAGATTGGAATATTGCTTGCAATTCTTGATTTGCCATGTTCTCTCTGCCCCCTGACTTTGACTGGGATCTCTTCGATTCTAAGTTTCTTAAATGCTAATTCCAGGAAAACTTCCTGAGTATAAGTGAATTCAGCGATGGGTGTTATTCTGAGGAGAGCCTCTTTGCTATAAGCTCTGAAGCCGCATGAAACATCGTAAAATTTCTGTCCCGCAATCCTGCTTACGAGCCATGCGACCCTTTTGTTGCCCCATTTTTTTACTGCTGAAATATCTGGAGGGGTATATTCAGGATTCTTGAACCGTGAAGCAGAAACAAAATCTGCAATACCATCAATTATTGGTTTAATAAGCCTTGGGATGTCACCGGGATCGAACTGCCCATCACCATCAATCTGAACCATTATATCAGCTTTTTTTTCAAGGGCCATTTTTAGTCCTGTTTTAAATGCCACTCCAACTCCCCGATTTACTCCATGTGAAACCACCTCAGCTCCTGCTTCCATGGCAACCTTAGCAGTGTTATCTGTAGAACCATCGTCTACCACTACGATTTCAATTTTATTAATTCCTTCAATATTCCGGGGGATATTTTTTATAACATCGGCAATAGTTTTTTCTTCGTTTAGGGCAGGGATAATTACAACTAACTTCATACCAAAAAAATTATAACGGATTATTATAGATTTGCAACTAAAGAAGTTGCTCTGGCACTTAGAGAGAATACATATTTGATCTTTACTTAAATTCGTAGAGAAAAGGATTTTCAATATGATTCACTTGCTAAATTCAATTGCATTCTCATAATGTGGCTTTTCTTTTTCAAAAAAAGAAAACCCACCAAAAGAAAAACGTGCGACCCAAAAGCTGTTGACGCAATTGCGGAAGATATACTATTTTTAAAAACTGGTTAGTGTCCAGAATTTTGCTATGCAAATGTAAATGGGCTATTAAATTGAATTATGGATATTCATGGCGCCCGGTACATTTGCATGGCCGCAAAATTCCTTTTGCAATTGCTACAGCTTTTGAAGGTCGCTAAAAAATGTCTTATCAGTGTTAAAACAAGTTATAACTAAATTCAAAAGGTTAAAAGTTTATTGTATAGGACCAATATGTTAGTCTACTGTGCTGGTAGTTGCTCTGGAAAACAAAGATTATGTGAATATACTATTGTGGGATGAAAAATGATATTGATGAACTTGATCTTAAGATTCTTGCCTTTCTTGAAGGGGATCTACCTCTTAAGCCTGAGCCATTTAAGGATCTGAGCAATTCTCTTGAGATCTCTCAGGAGGAAGTGCTGAACAGGATTAATTTTTTAATGCAGAAGGGATATATAAGAAGGATAGGAGCTATACTGAGGCATCGTAAGTATGGTTATAAGGCCAATGCCATGGTTGTGTGGAAATTGAATGAGGAGCAACTTAAAAAAATTAGAAAATTTGTAGAGAAAAAGAGAGAAATTTCCCATGCCTATGAAAGAGTTACAATACAGGGGAAATGGGAGTATAATTTTTTTACAATGATACATGGAAGAAACAAAAAAGAGCCTATGAAAATTATAAGAGAAATTGTCCAGTTGCTTGGCACCCAGGAATACGCCATTTATAAAAGTGTAAAGGAATTTAAGAAAAGTAGCCCTGTTTATGCAAGGAGGCTTTTAAATGAGAGAGAGAAAAAATTCTGAGAAGCTTTTTAATACTGCCAGAGAGTTTTTCCCTGGAGGGGTAAATAGTCCTGTAAGAGCGTTTAAAGCTGTTGATTCTTCTCCCGTAGTGATAAATAAAGGTGAAGGTCCATATATTTTTGATGTGGATAAAAATAGGTATGTTGATTTTATCATGTCGTGGGGTCCCCTTCTTCTAGGTCATGCCCATCCCTATGTGGTTGAAAAAGTTAAGTCTGTGGTGGAGAAGGGTTTCAGTTTTGGGCTTACCAATCCATGGGAAATCCATCTTGCTGAGAAAATAAAGAAATTTATGCCGCATATAGAAAGGTTGAGATTTGTAAACTCAGGTACAGAGGCAACCATGAGCGCAATAAGGGTTGCCAGGGGGGTAACAGGTAGAGATTACGTTGTGAAATTTAATGGCTGTTATCACGGTCATGCTGATTACCTTCTTGTTAAGGCTGGTTCCGGGGTTGCTACTCTTTCACTGCCTGGTACTCCGGGGGTCCCTGAGGATTTTGTAAAAAAAACAATAGTTCTTGAATACAATGACACTGAAGGGGTAAAAAGACTCTTTGAAGAACGAGGAAAAGAGATTGCAGCTATAATTGTGGAGCCTGTTGCAGGCAATATGGGGGTTGTAGAGCCTCTTCCCGGTTTCCTTGAAACATTAAGGGAAGTAACTGAAGAATATGATTCCATTTTGATTTTTGATGAAGTTATGACAGGTTTCAGGATCGCCCCTGGAGGTGCAACGGAACTGACAGGGATTATTCCTGATCTTGTTACACTGGGCAAGGTTATTGGAGGTGGATTCCCTGTTGGTGCTTATGGTGGTAAGAAAGAGTTAATAGAACATGTGGCTCCTGAGGGTGAGATCTATCAGGCAGGCACTCTTTCCGGGAATCCTGTTGCCATGGCAGCAGGCTGGGCTACACTTGATTATCTTGAGAAGAATCTGAACAAATGGAAAGAGGTGGTAGAAATAATGGAGAAATTGGCTACCGGGTTTCTCAAGGGTATTGAGAATGTGAGTTTTACTCAGGTGGGTACTATGT
>JALTID010000061.1 GCA_027004335.1 bacterium | reverse complement strand
GGCATATGGTGTTCTTTTTGGTGGATTGTGTCAGGTTGTGTTGCAGGTGCTTTATTTTCCCAAAACTAAATTGAGGGTTATGCCTGTATTTCATCCCGGACATCCCGGTGTGATAGAGGTTGGTAAGCTCCTGATTCCGGCTGCTCTTGGAATGATGGTGTATCAGGTCAACACCCTCGTTTCCACTCAGTTAGCTTCTTTTCTCCATGAGGGTAGTGTTTCCTACCTCTACTATGCTGATAGGTTGATGCAGTTACCCATTGGAGTATTTTCCTTTGCAATTTCAACGGCTCAGTTACCAACCCTCTCCATTCAGAGTGCGGAATCTGAACATGATAGGGCTGCGGAACTTCTCTCTTTTTCCATAAAGATAAATTTTCTTCTTGTTGTTCCTGTAATGCTCCTCTATTTAATGCTGGCGACTCCCATTGTTGATGTTCTCTACAGAAGGGGAGCTTTTAGTATTGCAAAGGCTGTGGCAACCTCATCAGCTCTAAAAATGTATGCTGTGGGCCTCTGGTCAGCTGCATCTGTGCGGGTGCTTGCTCCATATTTTTACTCCAGAAAAGAGCCATATGTACCCCTCCGCTCAGGGCTGATCTCACTAACTCTGAATTTTATTATTGGTTTTACCCTCATGCACTACATCTCCTTTATGGGGCTTGCTCTGGGAATAGCGGTAGCCTCCATGGGGAATTTTACCTACCTCTGGATAGCAGCAGCTAAAAGGCATAGCAGATTGAGGTTCAGAAACTTCTCCGGATATCTTATTAAATTAAGTGTGGCTGTGGCTGTGGCGGGGATCTCTGTA
The DNA here is from genome assembly GCA_027004335.1 of bacterium. Classification (GTDB taxonomy): domain Bacteria; phylum JALSQH01; class JALSQH01; order JALSQH01; family JALSQH01; genus JALTID01. Next base: position 3,703 of record JALTID010000061.1, on the reverse strand, counting down.
TGGTTGTTTGAGAACCTCTGGAGCTATCCCTGGCACCATTCAGTCTGGATCAGGCTTTTGTGGTTAACAGCGATAAGTACCCTGGGATTCCTGTCTTATGCAGCCATGTTATGGATAATGAGGGTGGAGGAGTTCAGATACTTTGTAGGCGGTGTGAAGAGAAGGTTGAGGAGGGGATGAGATACCTTATGTGTTAAATTGCAAAGATGTTCTGAAGCCCTGCACCTTATCCTATACATCTTTTCACCATTTCTGCTATAATAATAACCATGAAAAAAATCCCCTACGGTATTGCTAATTACGAAAAGATAAAAACACAGAACTACTACTTTGTTGATAAAACTCAGTTCATTGAAAAATTAGAATCTCTTGGGAGTCAGTACCTCTTCTTCCTCCGTCCAAGGAGATTTGGGAAATCGTTGTTTATCTCAATTCTGGAGCATTATTACGATATTTTAAGGAAGGATCAGTTTAAAGAGCTTTTTGGTGATACCTACATAGGGGAGAATCCTACAGAGTTGAGGAACAGTTTTCTTATTCTCAAATTAAACTTTTCAGGTATCCCTGTGGGGAAATCTCTGGATGAAATAGAGAAGTTATTTAATCTCTCAATAAAAGACCAGATAAATTATTTTTTAAAGAAATATGAAGGGTTACATCCTGGCTTTAGGGAAATTGCTGTCAGGTTGTCTGATCGGGACAACGCCAGCAGTTTGTTAGGTGGATTAATCTGGGAATTGGCTCAAGCAGGTATCTCCTACTATCTCCTCATAGATGAGTATGACAACTTTGCCAACAACATCTTAATTGAGCATGGAAGAGGAACATATAAACAGATAACCCATGCGGGAGGATTTTTGAGGAGCTTCTTTGCAGTAATCAAAAATGGCACTGAAAACAGGAGCATAGAGAAGCTATTTGTAACAGGTGTCAGTCCCTTTGTCTTAAGTGATGTAACAAGCGGGATGAATATTGGGAGGAATATCTCGCTGTTACCAGAATTCTGCACGATGATCGGGCTAATGGAAGAAGAAGTGGAAGATCTGGTAGATTACTATGTTTCAGAGGGAGCTATAGCCAAAGAAGACAGAGATAATATGCTGGTAACTCTTCGGGAGTCAAGTAACAACTATAGATTTGGTGACAGTAAAAAGACATTGTATGACACTGACATGGTACTTTATATTGTTGATGAGTACATTTCCAGACAAAAGATCCCTGAAGATCTTGTAGATCCAAATATTCGCACTGATTACGGCAAGTTAAGATTCCTTGTTATTGAAAGCAGGCGGTTAAATGGTAATTTTAACATACTCCAGCAAATAGTTGATAAAGAGGAAATTTCAGCTGCTCTTGTGGACAGTTTTGCCATTGAGGAAATAGTTACCAATGAGAAGTTTATATCCCTCCTCTACTATCTGGGGCTGCTAACAATTAAAGAGAGTTATGAAGGTGGATATTACAATTTTACAATTCCCAACAACAGCGTGAGAATGCTTTTATGGGAGTATATGCGGAGAGCAGTTGAGGAGGCTTTTCCAGATTTGAGGATAGATACAGTGAAATTGGGAGAATTATTCCGCAACATGGCATACAAGGGGGAATGGAGACCTCTTTTTGAATTCCTCTTTGAGGAATTCTACAAAGCAGTGGCGAATATCAGGGATTTCATCTGGAGGGAAGAGGGGGTGGTGATGTTTTTAAAAACCTATCTCGCATTGTCACCATTATACATTGTTGAAGGAGAATATGAGGCTTCAGGTGGTTATGCAGATATATATCTCCGCAAAAATTGGCCTGTGACAAGATTGACAAAATACGAGTACCTAATAGAAATAAAATATGTAAGGGCGCACGGCCGTGCGCCCCAACAGAACCCCAAGGATATCCAGGATGATGTAGGCCGTGGACCCGATTCTGTAGAGGCGTATAATCATACGCCTCATCATCTGCCCAATATAAATCGGATCAAAACCAAGGCAATAACCCAATTAGAAAAATATGTCTCCTCCCATAAATTCACCCACCCCTCCTGGGGAGATCCAGAGCAGATACCGGAATTAAAAAAGATTGTAATTATCGCATCCTCACAGAAGGTGGAATTGATGGAGGAAATCGGGTAGGGGTAAATGATTATTCGCTATTACAGTTGGGGTAGATGATGATCTGCCTTACAGTTTTTCATATTCATATCCCACAATATTCCTCTTCTCTCTGCTAAAGGTGATCCCAATGAGGTATATCTCCTTAACCTTCCCCTGGTATTTCTGGTAGTAATTTCTCTCCTTTATCTGCTGGAGGGGGGTTTTGTTATCCTGAAAGTTTTCTTTTATTTTAAATTCCAGAATGTATGCTTTATCATTCACGAGGACTGTTAAGTCTATCCTTCCCTTATTTGTCACATCCTCTGCGATTAAATCTACCCCAAGAGATGCAAGGTAGGCGTAGGTTACGCTTGCGTAGTAGCCCTCATAGGAGTCTATTTCATTTTTTGTAAAATTTGTGTAACTTATGGAGGAGAAGAGGGATTTAAAGTTCTGGATTAAACCTTCAACCTCCCCTTGGGCAAGGGCACTATATACTTGATTTGCTTTTTCCCCGTATTCCGAGGTACTCATTCCTGAAAGATACTTTGCAATGTGCTCATTTAAGGATATTTTTACTTCCTGGTTGGGATAGGAAAGAATGTAACTCTGCCTGACTCCAAATTGTGTAGTTCCCTTTATGGTTAAGTATCCAGTCTGCCATAAAAGTGCCTCTATTTCCATTGTGTAAACATCAAAACTACCAAGAAGTTCATCTGTGGCTAAAACTTTTTCAAGATTTGGGATGTAGTACTTCTGCTTTTTTATCAGCTTCATCAGAAATGTAGGGGTCCCAGTTTCAAACCAGTAGGGGCGAAAGGAGAATTTATTAGCTATGAATAATAAGATGTCAAATGGATTGTAAACTTTCTCACCGAGCCAGCTGTACCCGTTGTACCAGAGTTTGACCTGCTCTCTGTCTACATCCCTGAGATATTCTGAGAAATATTTGTCCAGCTCCTCCTCAGTGTATCCACAAATTTCTGAAAATTCCTCATTGATGGTAATGTCATAGAGGTTATTTAACTTGCTAAACAGGTTCACCTTGCTAAATTTCGTCACCCCTGTTAAAAAAACAAACCTCAAATACTCATCAAGTCCCTTTAATATTCCGTAAAAATTTGCAAGGAGATCCCTTATCTTTTCTGCCTGTTCGGGATTTTCTATGTTGTCTAAGATTGGCTTGTCATACTCATCTATTAGAACCACAACGGGCATCTTGTATTTTTTATAAGCCTCTGTTATCAAACATAGAAAAAAACTACTGTAGATGCCACTTTTGCAGTTTTCAATTCCCAGATCATTTGCAATGGAGTGAAGTACCTCCATGAGAGTTTCCTTGAAGATTTCCTCGCTCTCCGCACTAATTCTACTGAAATCCACCCTTATCACAGGATATTTTTTACTCCAATCCCACTTATCATAAATGTACAATCCCTCAAATAATTCTTTATTTCCTTCAAAAATGTTTTTCAGGGTGTCCACTGTCAGGGTTTTTCCAAATCTCCTTGGTCGGGAGAGGAAGTAATAATTAGAATTTTCAATAAGTTCCAGAAGATGTTTAGTTTTATCAACATAAATATATCCTTCAGTGATTATTTTCTTGAGGCTATTTAGAC
>JALTID010000060.1:939-4530 GCA_027004335.1 bacterium | reverse complement strand
CTATGTGTCTCATGTTCATTACAGTATCCCGAGCATCCATCACACTACAGAATTAATCCTGGGTATTCCTCCCATGAGCAGATATGACCAGCTTGCAGCTCCAATGTATGACGCCTTTACCATGAACGCCAACTTGACTCCTTACAACCACCTACCATCTCAAATCCCCTTTTCCCTCGTTCCTGAAGATGCTCCAGGATCTGAGGAAAGCAAAAAATTAAATTTTGACTTACCTGATCAGGCACCGGGGCTTGGCAGAATTCTCTGGGAATATGTTAAGGGGAGCGAAGATGCTTCTCCACCCATTGGAAAAATAGATGACGATGATGACAAATAAATATAAGGCGTCAAGTGGAAAGAAAAGAATTTGAAAATCTTTTAACTGGATTAAACAGGGCATTAAGGTTGTTCAGTTTTTACCCTGTCTCTCATCCTGCTACATCTTCTGCTGCAGAAAGTCTTTTCTCAACAGTTGATAATCTGATAAAAAAATATGATAAGATCATTGAAATTGAGATATCTCGTAATTCTTTCACCATTGCAGGAGAAATCATTGAAAATCATCCTACCCTGAGCCCACTTGCTTACGAGCTCTTCAAGAGAAGAATAAAGAAACTCTTTTTTCTCCCCGGAATAACCCCACAGGAACTAAAATCTTTTCTCATTGCCATTTCAATGGACATTGACTCTGTGGAAAAAGCAGGTGGAATTGATAAGATTCTCATACAGTATAAGGTGCAAAATATATGGATAAATGAAATTGACTTTTCTCTTAGAAAAGAGTTAAAGGAACAGGGACCTCCTGTTAATTTTAATGCTGTCGTAAACATGCCAAAAGCCGAATCACCTGAATTTTCAGAACTTCAGAGGATACTGACTGAGGTTGAGAGTTATGTTGATACCCCCCAATTCAAAACAGTTCTTAAGAGGATAAGAAATCTTGCATATCCTTTTATAGAAGAGAAACAATGGTACCAGCTTTTATCTGCTCTTGAAGTTCTCAGCCATATTGCTTCTTCTCCATTCGTCTCAGATGAAAGCAGAGAGCTTACTAGAAAAACAATACTTTCACTTATCAACAGAGAGGTACTGAACTTCCTGATCCAGGAGTATCTTGCATCACCCCTCATACGAGCAAGGGAAATCATCTTAATTTTCCAGCAGGCTGGGAGAATTTCTTATCCCTTCATTTTGAGGGAACTTATTGAAAATGAAGATAAAGTTGAGAGAAGAAAACTGATACAGCTCTCTGCAAGAATGGGAAAATCCATCCTGGACTATCTTTATAGACTTTTAGATGACAAGAGATGGTACATTCTGAGAAACATACTACTTATAATTGGAGAAATAGAGGATCCAGAATCATTACCATACATAGAAATTTTCCTCCAGTACCCTGACATAAGGGTAAAAAGAGAAGCTATAAGAGCCTATGCCAAAATTTCACAGGGTAAGAGCATTAAGAAATTAAAAGGACTCTACAAAAAGGGTGACAAAGAAACAAAAAAAATTATAGCTAATGCACTTAAACTAATAAGAGAAAAAGAAGTAACTGATTTCACCATTGAGTTATTTGAAAAAGAAAAAAATAAAGAAATAAAAGAACTTCTCCTGTCTAACCTCTCATATCTTCCTGATAAGGAAAGGATAAGTAATTATTTAAAAAAACTCATTATTAAAAACACCTCGGCAACAGGCAAGCCTAAAGAAGTTGCTATTGATGCAATTCAGAGTTTGAATAAAATGGGTACAGGAGGAACAAAAATACTCTTAGAGTTGAATAAAACTGCCAGAGGTAATTTAAAAAAAATTATAGAATCTCTATTGAGCCATGAACAATAAGGCACTCTTTATAGAACTCATCAATAACTCCGTTTCTGCAATAAAAGGATTAAATTATTATCCAGATGGACATCCTGCAAAAGAAAAACCTCTTTACAATATTCACTCCCTTCTCATTAAATTTTTAAATGAAAACCCCTCTCTGAGAATAGCCCTTATTGAAGATACTCTGGTTATAGAAAACACACCTTTCTTTGAATCAACCCCAAATGCTGAGAAGCTTCTTGAGCTTCTTGACGAGAAAAAAATTGGTGAACTTATCTTCTTCAAAGGGATAACTATTGAAGAGATTAAAATTCTTTTTTACCTTTTAGCAATGGGGGATGAGGAATTCAAAAATGTGAACATAGACGATTTCCTCATAGATCACGGAATAAAATACATTGAAATAATAGAAAAAGAACGAGACATAAAAAAGAAAGGAAAAAGAGTTTATGCACATGCAAAGAAGTATATTGTGGAGGCGATGAACGAAATACGACTGGGAAAAGTACCAAGAATGGAAGTGGCAGAAAGCATTGTGACTTCCTTTGATAGGATATTAAAAAGAGATGAAAGTGCCTTAATAGCACTAACGATGCTTTCAGATTATGATAATTATACTTTTAATCACTCAGTCAATGTGGGGATTCTTTCCCTCGCTCTTGCAAGAGAGCTTGGATGGCAAGGTGCGGAAGATATTGGAATAGCAGGATTACTTCATGACATTGGGAAGACAAAAACCCCCATTGAGATAATAAATAAACCAGGGAAATTAACCCCGGAAGAGTGGGAAATTATGAAAAAGCACCCCTCAGACGGTGCAAAGATCATTCAGGAAATGAATCGCTTTAGAGTAGAAATCTCAATGATGGTACTTCAACATCATGTTAGATATGATAAGTCAGGTTACCCGAGATTAAATAATAGAAACCTTCTGGAAGGAACTCACCTCATTACAATTTCTGATACCTATGATTCCTTGACAACACTGAGACCCTATCAGCGAAGATTTGATCCAAAGGAAGCTCTTGAGATTATGATTGGCAAGCTAAAAGGAAAAGCACTGCATCCAAAGTATCTGGAAGTATTTGTTCAGATGCTTGGCATCTACCCCGTGGGGTCCTGTGTGAGATTAAGAAGTGGAGAAATTGCTCTTGTCACAAGTTTAAACAGGACAAGCCCTGTAACACCTCAGGTTAAAATTATAATGGGAAAAGATGGAAAGTACTTAAAAAAACCTGTGCAAGCTGATCTTTCAAATAAAAGAGAAAATCAAAAAAGAGGGATCATTTCTCTCGTTAATCCTATACTGCTCAATATAGAAGTAACCAGATATATCTAAGCATCAAGCATTCCCAGTGATTCAATAGCTGCTAATCTCAAGGCCTTATGCTTGGAAAGAGAAAACTTCATGAGAAAAGGCTCTGCTCTTGTATCACCAAGAAGGCCCAACAATTCAACCAACTCAATAAGATAGGCAACCTCCTGCGTGGAAAGTTCCTTAAGTAGAAGACTTACCCCTCTTCTGTCTCTCCACCTTTTAACAAGTTTTAGTAATTCAATTTTTACCACTACATCCCTCTCTGCTCGGAAAACATTCCAGAAAACTTTCATCACCCTGGGATCAGAGATTTCAGAAAGAGCTCTCGCAGCAGCAGCTCTCTCATCAACAGGGGAAGGGGGATTCCACAAAGAATAAAGCGCAGAGATTGCTTTTTCGCCACCGATTTTACCCAGCGAATAGATAGCCTGAAGCCTCTCTGCCTT
>JALTID010000060.1:0-929 GCA_027004335.1 bacterium | reverse complement strand
TTTTCAGGGAATCGATCACCGAGGGAAGAGAAAGTTTCGCCTCAAGATATTCAAGAGCCTGAGCCGCTTTCCTAGCAGTTTCCTGATCATCACTGGAAAGAAGTTTTAAAAGCAAATTTCTTCTTTCATTAATTCCCATTCTTTAAAAAACTCCGTGCGGATGGAATATTACTATCACCTTCCGCTGAAAAAATTGCATCTTCAACCGCATCTCCAATCACTTCAATCGTCTTTATGCCAACAAGATCAGGCAGAATCTTTTTATCACCTATAGAAACCACAACCAGTATATCCCCGTCCACCGAGGAGTTGGGGGGAAAGAAAAATCTTCCAAAAGCATTTGCGGCAATCCTCCCTGCTATAATCATCTCATTGCTATCAAGATTAGCATCAGTCACCATGAGTATCAGATTAGTACTCTCAAAAGGAGAAGAAGAAAAATTTAATTCTCTAAGATTAATAAAACCTTCTCTATCCCTCACTCCCGCAATTATGGAACCCTCCCTGTTGTAAACGCTCCCGAAATTATTCACAACAACAAGTACGAGGATAAAAAATTCCCCAGAAAAAAAGGACGCACCCAGACCACCTTTGGTTGCATGTTCATAGCCGAAGATTTTTCCTACAGTAGCCCCCGTCCCTGCACCAACTGACCCCGTTTCAAACTCCACATTAGCTTTTTTTGCTGCAATATAACCTTCTTTTTCCCCAGGGTAGGTACTTTTTTTATAAAAAAGATCAAAAATAGCGGCAGTCGGTATAATGGGAACTATTACTTTGTCCCTTATTCTGAGACCTTTCTCCTTTTCAATAAGAAATTTCTGAACTCCTGTTCCAGAGGCGAGTCCCATGGCACTACCACCTGTAAAACAAATTCCATCAAGATTTTTAACACTATGTCCTAAAAAGCGTGAATCAAACGGATGGGT
>JALTID010000059.1:5020-13171 GCA_027004335.1 bacterium | reverse complement strand
AAGCAACACCTTTGCCTTTTCTCTAAAACAGTGCTAATTTTAAGCAAGTAAAACAGGAGTGAAAATTATGAATGATGCCGTAGTGACAGAAGAGAGAAAACCTCCCTTTTATCGCTGGATCAATCTTATAATTTACATGTATGTGGCAGCCCTGACACAACTTTACTGGCTGAATTTTGCAGCCATAGATACTTATATGGAAAAAGCTCTTCATATCTCAGCTATGAATCTAAGCCTCCTGACGGTGATTTTCCCCTTTATCTACCTCTTTCTCTCTTTACCTTCAGGTATTTTAATTGATAAAAAAGGATTTAAATTCGGGGTAGGGGTAGGTGTAATTTTTGTGGGAGTATTCCCTCTGCTTAGATTAATCGCTCCAAATTCCTTTGCAATGCTTTTAGCTTCTCAGTTTGGAATTGCTCTGGGACAACCCTTTATTCTAAACGGAGTTGCAAAACTTTCTGTGACATGGTTTCCAGAAAATGAGGAAGCAACTGCTGTGGGGCTTGGTTCTCTTGCTCTGTTTTTAGGTATGATTATGGCTCTGGGTGCAACACCTGCCATCGTTAAAAATTTTGGTTATACAACAATGCTCTGGTTCTACACCATATTGGGGTTAATTGGATTATTCATCTATTTTTTGTTTGTAAAATCGCAACCTTCAGTTGCAATGAGGGAGGTGGTTACTTCAGATTCCAGTTTGTATTTTGAGGGGATGAAGAAATTATTCAAAATCAGAGACTTCATACTGTTAGGTTTTATCGCAATGATAGGTATTGGTGTATTTAATGGCCTTGCCACATGGCTGGAAAAGATTTTAAATGAACTACATGGGATCTCCATGGTTGATGCAGGTGAAGTATCCTCCATGCTGATTTTTGGTGGAATTCTGGGTTCAATTGTGATTCCCGTAATTTCTGATACAATTAAAAGAAGAAAACCTTTTCTCATTTTTGCTCCACTGTTAGGTATGCTTGATTTGATCTGTCTTTTAGAGTGTGGGAGTCTATCAATGAATATGCTTAATGCATTTATTACGGGATTTTTTGTGATCTCAGCTTTTCCTATTATACTCATCTTTTCAGCGGAAGTGTGCGGGCAGGAGTATGCCGGGATTTCCACGGCATATCTTCAACTCCTTGGTAACGGTGCAGCTGTGGCAATAGTCCCGATTATGGAGCTTCTACATAAAAGTACAGGTAAGTATATAGCTCCTATTTCTCTTTTAATCGCACTTTCAATACTGTCCTTTATTTTTGCTGTTTTCTTGGAAGAAGAAGAAAGAGAAGGAAGAGCATAATCTGGCAAATTTTGTGCCTTTGAATTTTTATAGAAAGCCTGTAAAATCTTACCTGTTATGGTTGCGCCTCTTCTCAGTTACATAATTGTGAATTACAACACCGGTCCATATCTGGAAACCACTGTGAGAAGCATTTTTGAAAAAACCTCTGGTGATTTTGAAGTTGTGATTGTTGATAATGATTCTTCAGATTTTTCTCTGGAGTTCCTTGAAAAAATTGATGATGGGAGAGTGAAATTAAAGAAGTCCGGGGGAAATCTGGGTTTTGCAAAGGCCAATAATTTAGGGGTAAAGAGTGCAAAAGGTAAGGTTCTTTTTTTTATAAATCCGGATGTTAAGCTCCTTGGACCTGCAATGCCATGGGCAGAAAAAATCTATGCTGAAAAAGGTCATAAAATCTATGTACCCCTGCTACTTAACGAGAAAGAGGAGCTCTACAAAAACTGTTTTACCCTTCCTTTTGTGGAAGAGTTTTTAAAATCTTTTGCGGGTCTCAGGCACGGGGTATGGTGTCAGGGTTCAGCATTGATGATGAAGAGAGGAACTTTTGAGCTTATAGGTGGCTGGCCAGAGGATTATTTTATCTATGGGGAGGATCTTGATTTTTTTTATATGGCTCACAGGAAAAACATGAAAGTTGAAAAGATAAATCTAAGAATAATCCACTATGGAGAAAAATCTACCTCTCAGAGCTGGAGAGATTTTGAGAGATTTAAAAGAAAAGAAAAGGCACTCATCAAATTCTATAGTAAATACAGAAAATTGCACCACTACCCTTTTGTCAGAGGGTATTTATTGATAAGGGGAATTTTGAAAAAATTGCCTTGACTTTATACACCTACCTCTTCCTCTTGCGTAGATTTCTGGTTCTTATATAATTTAAATCATAGTTGAGGGGTCGTCTAATGGCAGGACGCCGGGTTCTGGCCCCGGTAGTGGAGGTTCGAATCCTCCCCCCTCAGCCATTTTTTGTTTTAGAGTGGCCCCTTCGTCTAGTGGCCTAGGACGCCGGATTCTCAGTCCGGAAACGAGGGTTCGATCCCCTCAGGGGCTGCCATTTATTTACTTTGGAGGGATTATTTCAGCTTTTCATACAAGGTAGTTTATCTGTTTCCTTATTTTTGGAGTGTTACTATATTTCTCATACCCAAAGATATAGATTTTTCCATGTTTTTCTTTCATGCTATAAGTACTGCAACATGGTTTTTTTATAGCGATGGTAGTCCTGATGGAGAAGCAAAGGGAACAATAAATATAGATTGATTAACATTTTCCTATGTATCAGGACATCACGGAGGATATTGGGAAGTTACAGGCAAGGGAAGTGTGATTGGGAATCTTTATATTGAGGGTTCGGCAGTTGTCAAATTTTTTGTGTAAAAATGTAGTTTCATGCTAACTCCTCCTTGTGTAAATTTTCTGATGCGTTGGTTGATTTTATACGGCTTCTTATTTCTTTAGGAAATTGGGTAAATGTGAGGTATCTATCTGCATCTTCTCTTAACTTCTTTGCAAAATGCGGATGTTCTTTAGAAATGTTATTTAACTAGCACTAAACAAAATCGCCTTTTTTACCTCATTTTCTCCTTTCCTGATATCAAGCACCTTAGCATCCATGGATATAAAAACCCAAAATGAAAAACTCATGGGGTAAAATCCGTTCTTAGAGTCTTGAATGTCTTGTAGATGAATATCTCTTTCTATCTTCATTATAAGATTGAGAATTGCAGAAAGTAAGGTCTCTGTCAATTCTTTTGTAGCAATTTTCTTGAAATTACCCGTCTCATTGAGTATCATACTAACAAGATCAGGTAATAATTTTTCAGACATTGGAATGCCACCTTTTGTGAGGTTTTTCGTTTCCCTCTATTATATCCCTTACACAAAAATATTATAACTCCCTTAAAGGGCCATAGATGAAGAATACAAGGATTGAAAATAAATCTCATTATTTTTCCATGTGATATCAGGAAAGACGGGGGGTTCATTTGTGAGATTTTTTATGCTAAAATCAGTAAGACAGATTATTAAAAAATTAACCAGGGAGGAGTAAAAAGATGATGGACTTAAGTAACAGACCGGAAAAGACAGTTGTACATTGCCTTTTTGGAAATGTAAAGGATGCTCCTGATGGTATTGCTTACATGTTTAAAAGAGAGGGGAAATGGGTTAAGGTTACATGGAAAGAAGCAGCAGATATTGTTTTAAATGTTGCCTATGCACTTTATTCCCTTGATATTAAAAAGGGTAATAAGGTTGCGATAATAGCTCAAACCCGCTTTGAATGGATTATGTCTGATTTTGGGATAATGACCATAGGGGCAATAACAGTTCCTGTTTATCCCACATTATTACCTCATAACATTGAGTACATTATTAATCATTCAGATTCTATCATAGTTTTCGCTGAAAACAGGGAGCAGGTGGAGAAACTTTATAAGATAAGGGATAAACTTTACAGTATAAAGAAAGTAATTGTCTATGATTATGAGGAATCAATGAAGGAAGATAAATGGCTAATGCAATGGGAGGAGTTGTTGAAAATTGGTGAAGAAGAGAAGAATAAAAATCCTGAGCTCTACAAAGAGTGGCTTGATAAAATTACAGAGGAAGATATTGCAACAATTATATACACCTCTGGTACCACAGGGCTACCCAAAGGTGCAATGATCATGCATAGGAATATTATGTCAAATGCAAGAGATGTAGGTAATATCCTTGAGCATGAAGAGGGGGAGGTGACCATTGGGTATCTACCTGTTTCTCATGCTTATGAGAGGATAAATGTTTTTGGTGCTGTTGCCCAGAGGCTAATCTACGGAGTGGCTGAGTCTCTTGATAAGGTGGGAGAAAATTTGAGAGATATAAAACCAACTCTTCTCCCTGGCGTACCCAGGGTTTATGAGAAGCTCTATATGAGGATCAATCAGATGATTGAGGAATCATCACCATTGAAAAAGAAAATTTTTAACTGGGCTAAAAAGGTGGGAGAAAGGTGGGTTGAGTATGAGGAACGGAAAAAGAACCCTCCTCTGAGCTTAAAAATCCAGTATAAGATAGCTGAGAAACTTGTTTTTGATAAATTAAAGGAAGCTGTGGGCGGCAGGCTTAAATTTGGTATAACTGCAGCAGCTCCCCTCTCTCCTGAAATTATAAAGTTTTTCAAATCCCTGGGAATCCCTCTCTTTGAAGGGTACGGGATGACAGAGTGTATGGCTCCTGCTACCATGAATACCCCAAATAATTATAAAATTGGTACAGTTGGCAAACCTCTTCCTTCTGTTGAGATAAAGATCGCTGAGGATGGAGAGATCCTCATGAGAGGTCCCAATGTTTTTGCCGGTTATTATAAAAATGGAGAGGAAACAAAGAAAACCATTGATGAAGAGGGCTGGCTCCATTCGGGGGATTTAGGCGAAGTTGATGAAGATGGCTATTTGAAGATAACAGGCAGAAAGAAGGAGCTTATTATCACTGCTGGTGGTAAGAATATTTCACCTCAGGAGATTGAGAATGTTTTTGGCCGGTGTAAATATATTTCACATATTGTTCCCTATGGTGACCAGAAAAAATTTCTAACAGCTGTGATCTCTCCCAATCAGGAGGAACTTGAGAACTGGGCAAAGGAGAAGGAATTAACATATTCAAGTTTGAAAGAGTTAACACAGATGCCAGAAGTAATTGAATTTTACAATGAACTTGTAGAAAAATATAACGAGTATCTCCCCTCCTATGAGACCATAAAGTATTTTATCCTTGCTGATCATGAATTCAGTATTGAAACTGGTGAAATAACTCCTACACTGAAGGTTAAGAAGAATGTTGTTGTTTCAAAATATCAGGATCAACTTGAAGCACTTTATCCTCCAGATTAAAAAGGAGGTGATTAGATGGAAGTATTAAAAGAGTATCTCTGGAATGGTAAAGTCAAACTTGTCGTCTGCCGGGGTGATATTACAGCGCAGGATATGGATGCCATCACCAACGCTGCAAATTCTCACCTTGCTCATGGAGGTGGTGTTGCTGGAGCCATTGTTAGAAGAGGTGGATATGAGATCCAGGAGGAAAGTAACAAAATAGTTAAGGAAAGAGGACCCATTCCAGTTGGTGATGCTGTGGTAACGGGGGCAGGGAAATTAAAGGCAAAATATGTTATTCATACTGTAGGACCAAGATGGGGGGAAGGAGATGAGGATAATAAACTTTACAGGGCGATCCAAAGTGTTTTGAGAGAAGCTGATAAATTAGAAATCTCCTCTGTGGCTATTCCTGCTGTAAGTACAGGGATTTTCGGATTTCCCAAGAGTAGGGGAGCACATATTATTGTGAAGGCTACAATTGAATGGCTGGAGAAACACCCCGATACTACACTGAAAGAGATAAGGTTCTGTAATATTGATGCTGAATCATCTGATCTTTTTAAAAAAGAGCTCAGTTCACTTTAACAGGAGGGTGCTATGAAAAAAATTTTATTGATCCCTTTTCTGGTATTACTGCTTTTTATGACTGCATGCGAAAGCAAAAATCCAGAGCTCACTTCAGAGGGCACCTCTCTGGCCTTTCCAGATAATTTTTGGTGGGGGACTTCCACTGCAGCTTTCCAGATTGAGGGCAATGATACAAATGTAAATTGGTACAGATGGGCTGAAATGGGAAAGACTGAGGATATGCCCGGTCTTGCTTCCAACGGATATGCTATGTACGAAACGGATACAAAGCTTATGAAAAAAATCCATATGAATACATACCGTTTTTCCATTGAATGGGGTAGAGTTGAACCAGCCTACAATGTCTGGGATGAAAAGGCGATTGAACATTATCATAAGGTAATAGAGGATCTCAGGGAAAACGGTATCCGCCCTGTTGTGTGTCTTCACCATTTTACAACCCCTCTCTGGGTGGAAGATCCTGCCAATGTTACACAGTATCCTGGCTGGATCAGTGATTTTGCTGTGACTGCTTTCCTTGGATTTGTTAAAAAAATGGCTGAAGAGTATGGAAATGAAGTTGATTACTGGATGATCTTCAATGAACCCAATATATTCACCATGACGGGGTACTGGCTGGGAGTAGGACCACCAGGTTATGGGGATCTTTTTCATTTTGACCATTATTTTTATCCAGCAATGAAAAATGTGATAAAAGCTCAGAGGGAAGCATATAAAATAATACATCAGTACGACACTATTGATGCTGACGGTGATGGTGTTGCTGCCAGTGTGGGAGTTGCTCAGAATATGAATGACTATCAGCCTGTGGGTATTGAAGATATGGATGCAGCATGGAGAGTAACCTACATGCTTAATTTAATTTTTCTGGATGGAGCAATGTTCGGTAAGGTGGATTTTGACCTTGATGGCAGGTATGATTATGTTTATCCCACAACAGACAGAACTCTTGACTGGATCGGGGTAAATTATTATTCTCTGACAAAGGTGGTGAATTTTGATGATCTTGATTATCTTCATGCTTTTCCCTGTATAGCTTATTATATAACTATAGGTCCGTCAGAGTGCCAGGTTAAAAATAGCATAACAACAGATATGGGCTGGGTTGTATATCCTGAAGGGATCTACCATGTGCTCAAGCTGGCATATGATCGTTACCATCTACCCCTCTACATCACTGAAAATGGAGTTGCCACTCATTCAGGTAAGTTCAGGGCAGAGTTCATAGTTTCTCATCTATACTGGTTGTGGAGAGCAATTCAGGATGGGATAGATGTAAGAGGTTATCTCCACTGGTCTTTGATGGATAACTATGAGTGGGGAAGTTTTTATCCCCGTTTTGGTCTCTACACTGTAGACTACAAGCATGGTTTTAAGCGGATATTGACTGAAGGAGGAGAAGTTTACGGAGATATTGCTGAGAAAAATGCAATAACTCCCCCGATGCTAAAAGATTACGGAGATCTCTTTCTGCGGGGTGAGTGAATTTTTATTCCGTCAAGAAATGCTCCTGTAGGACAGAGGTAACTGCACCAGAACATGGGGTAAAATAAGGAGATTATTGTGATTACAATAACATATATTAAGAAACCCCCTGATACTTCCAGTGTAAAAAATGAAGAGTAAGGTTCTACAGTGGTAAGCCCTTTCAGATTCAATCCAAAATGAAGGATAATGAGGAGGAGTAGAATAATATCTCTTATACGGGTGCTTTTTCTTTTTAAAGAAGGTGATGGTTTGAGTTTAACAGGGGAAATTGCAGCTAATAGCCGCTGATATGCGCCAAAGGGGCAGATTTCACGGCAGTAGATGTTATTCCCTCCAATTGCTGGAAGGAAAGCAACAATTGCAATGACTATAATTCCTATCCCTGAAATTATATCGGGAAAATTCAACTCAAGAAATTTGAAAATATGATCAAGCGAGAGAGGAAGGTTGAGGTAAAATCCAAGAATTGCCAGTGAGATTACATCAAGCAAAAGGCGGGTTGCTCTGGTTCTTTTCAAATAATAGAGTAAAAAGAAAAGGGAAAAAATTACTATTCCTGCGATAACCTTGAGTGATATTTTCCCCCCGGATATACTTTTGCCCTCCTGATTTAGAATAAGTCTACCAGCTTTTTCTGCTGCTAAAAGCACACTTTTTTTGATAGCTTCTGAACTCACAGTTGCTCCAGCAACTGTGTCAATATGGGAGATCTCACCAATAGTTTTATTTTTGAAAGATTGTAAAAAATCCTTTAACTTAGCAAGGTAGGAGGGAGTCTCGTAGTTTTCTCTGAGATCTATGTCAATTACCTTTCCCGAAGGGGACATTGCAACGATCAAGTTTAATGGCCCCCCATAACCATTTACCCTTATTCCTGCATCCCGGGTGTAAAAAACGATCCCGATAAGATTTCCA
>JALTID010000059.1:0-5010 GCA_027004335.1 bacterium | reverse complement strand
TTGACAACTTCCCAGTACCTGAAGGGTTTTCCTCTCTCTTTAAGTTTTATTTTTTTGCCAAATTTTTCCTGAGAAAATTTAGCAGGGGTTATTGAAACAGTTTTCCTTGTGGAAAAAAGCAGATAGTCATGGTATGCAATCAGTGCAATAGCTAAGAGGATAATGATGATTCTAATTTTACTCATTTCCAGTAAGAGATAATTTTATAAATCAGTTTAGCTACACTATAGGTAGAAACTTCATAGGGCGGATCGGGGCAGATCTCCACGATATCTACAGCAATTACATTTTTTCTGAGGAAGATATTCTTAAGCAATTTTAATATATAGTACCAGCTTAACCCTCCAGGTTCTGGAGTTCCTGTTGCCCTGATAACCGAGGAGTCAAAAACATCCACATCAATTGTAAGATAGACCTCATCGGGAAGAAAGGAGAGGGCTTTTTCCAGCCATCCTGTATTATCGTATATATGATGAGCTAAAAATAGTTTTATCCTGTCGCTGTTACTGTTGATAAATTGCATCTCTTCTGCTGAAATAGCCCTTATCCCTGCTGAAACCATTTTCACACCTGTATCTGCAACTCTCCTCATAACACAGGCATGGTTGTATCTGCTACCCTCATACTCATCTCTGAGATCACCATGGGCATCAAGGTGGAGAACACCAGTTTTTGGGTAGTACTTTAAGGCTTCTTTAAATATGGGGTATGTAATTGTATGTTCACCACCTATGGTGAGTAGCTTTTTCTTATTTTCAAAATATTTTTGAAATAACCTGCCCGCCTCCTCCACATCTTTTTCCTCTTTGATTTCAGGTAGTTCAATTGGTGTTGCTGTGCGAATTCCCCTTAGATATGGCTCAGTTCCGCTTTCTTCATCGTACATTTCAAGATAGTCAGAAACTTCAAGGACTTTTTCCGGGCCGTTTCCAGTTCCCTTTCCAAAAGTGGTGGTATACTCATAGGGAAAGGGTTGTATTATAAATTCAGCTTCTTCAAAAGGCGTCTGGAATCCAAGAAAATCACAGGGAGATTCACCTATTTTCATACTTCAATATTCTATTCCCAAATTTCAGTAATGCAACTTTTTATGGGGAATCTTACCGCCAGTCAAAATAGAAACTTTTTACAGGTTCTTCAATTCTTATATTGTTTTTCAGGGGAAAAAGTGCAACTACAAGATCTTTCGGGAAAAACAGGAAATTTGCTTTCTTAAATGGTGCTGGATCAAAATATGGTATGAAGGGTGTCTGTAACCCTTCCCAGCCCATCTCCTTTGAGGTAATGGCAAAATAACGGATCAGATCCGATGCATCTCCTCAAGAACATCTTTTTCCGTTTCCTCATTCAGAGTGAACTGCTCGATCTGATACTCGCTTTCTATCATTATGTTTTTACATGTTTTTCATGAAATCTTTTATAAGGACACCCTCTTTTTTGTCCTTTACTATTTGAACTATTCCCAATGCAAGCGAAGCAGTCTCAAGAAGTTTTTCAGGATTGTAGTCTATGTTGAGGATCTCTATGTAATTCTTAGCAAGTTTCTTAATATGTTTTTGCGCATCTAACTGTTGAGGTTTGTTAATTTCCCCCTGTAAATTGTAGATGAACAGTGGGAAAAGCAGGGCCGAAATCAGCGAACCTTTTATATAATTCATTTTTACTTCCGAGGTTGTTAAATAATAGCATGGATTTGGGAGAAGGTTCAAGTGCAGAGACTGAGTTAAGCTATGAACCATCTTATAACACTGGCTCCTGCTTTCTTTAATCTTATTACTTCACTTCTATCGGGCAGCTCAAAATATTCCTCGGGCCCAGTGTTATCCATGATGATCAGGATCAAATTGAGATTGTTTTTAGCCCATTTTAAATTTTCATCGGATAAATGCCAGAGAGTATCTGTAACGATGACAACATTTTTCAACCTCTTTTTTCTTGCATCCTCAATTACGATATCTATGGATGTTCCCAGTGTGGTTCTTATAATTTTTTTCTTTAGATCAGATAGAGTTGTTTCATATATTTTTGTTGAGAAAATATAGTATGGCGGCTCAATAAAGCTGGATAGTTTTTTCATAAGAGAGTAGAGAGGGGGATAGAATTCATCCATGCTTCCTGAGACATCAATGCAGATCCCCGCTGATTTGTAGCTTGTGGTTTTAAATATTTCATGACTGTCAAAGAAAACCGGGGTCTTACCCTGAGAAATGGTGATAATTTCTCTTCTTCCTATTCTGGGGATGACTCCCTTTACATTTTCTTCCTCCAGCATCCTGTGCTTGATCTGCCCGGAAGGAGAGAAATAGTTATATATGATCTTTACCAGCTGGTTTATGTGGTAAACATAATCAACCTCTGATATTTCTTCCTCCAGAGACTCACCACCATTTTCAGAAAATCCCCTGCTTCCTCTTCCAACTTCCAGAGGTATCCAGGTGTTTTTTTGAAATTTTGTGTGATTAATAAAGGTGCGAACTGGAAGAAAATAAGGGGGTATGAATTGAGGTGGGAAAAGTTCCAGAAGGTGCCTTTTTAGCTGAGGTGGTGTAAATCTATTCTCAGAAACTCCCAGCCAGATTTGTTTAATTTTTTTCCTTTTCAAATCCGATTCGGGAAACAATTCTCTGATTGCTTTTGATTCCTTCTCTTTTATGATCCCCGCGGGTGTCAGAAGGAAAAAAGGTGAAGAGTGACCATATAATCTCCTGAATAGTTTCTTACCAATCCCATATTTTGCAAATAGAAAACCATTGATCCACATGTCCTGCACAAAATTGTTAAATCTGTTATCCAGCTCATTTCTCTCTTCTGTATAGATCATTTGATGGAGAACTTCATGGGCAAAAACTGTTACAGCGTCCTCGTAACTATTAACCTTTTTCTTCCAGAAATTTTTTCCTATTAATATTCTGGGTTCTTCCTCCATGATTATAGCGGCGGTGGATATAACTCCATCATCTACGAGTTCAACGGAGGATACATTTGATAAGAGATACTCTATAAGTCTGGAGAGTTCTTTGGAGATTTTTTTTGCTTTGTTAAGTATCTTTTGAATATCAAGTCTGTTCATTTTTCTCCTCAGGTAGTAACTATTTTTGTGAAAAAGAGAGGCTTGCTGATTTTTATGGGGACAATTGATAGTTGTTCACCCGGGAAGTAAACATCCTGATTGGCAAACTTGGGCAGGTGAGATGAGAAAATTTCAGGTTGATCATCTTTCCTCTTTACAGGGGCATACCATGGAAAGATCATATATGGTGCTCCGGGCCATTTTGCTTCTTCTGTTTCTTCATCCTCCTTGGGCATAATTACATAATCAGCTTGAAGGTTGAAAAATGGCAGGATTATAAAATTTATCAGAAAAATTGAGTTAAAATCCCTATCTCCGGTCTCCCCAATGTCGGAATAAAAAGTATAGTCGTGGCCATTGTAATAGATATATTTCTCCGAAAAGCTTTCCCCGTCGGCTCCATATATATCTCTACTCACTGGAATTTTTGTGATGAATTTAACTTCCTTCTTCTTTCTGTTTATCTTACCTACAGCGAAGGAAATATTTTCATAATTTGGTGTATAGGAAAGCAGCGTGCTGCCGTTGAAATTCCTCTGCGCAGGGGGTTGCGGTGGCCTATGTTTTCCCCTCCTATAATGAGAGATATATCTCCTGGGCTGATAGAATGTGTCCTGTTCAAAATCTGCTTTGTCTTTTTTGAATGCCATTTTTATGAAGGGGGGTATCAGAATATCTGCAAGAAGTGGAAGATTGAGAAGTTGTGGTGGAAATGAGATTCTTACCTTTTGGTCTTCTGCAAATTTAAAAAGA
The DNA here is from genome assembly GCA_027004335.1 of bacterium. Lineage (GTDB taxonomy): Bacteria > JALSQH01 > JALSQH01 > JALSQH01 > JALSQH01 > JALTID01. The sequence continues at coordinate 1,187 of JALTID010000059.1, read as the reverse complement.
GAGTCAAGAAGAGTGAATACATCTGAATGACCTGAAGAGTACTGGACAAAAAAGGGGAGCAATTGGGGAAAGTTTTTTGAGATAAATTTTACCATGGTAATCTCAGAATCGTATCCAAGAGTGAGGATTCTGTCACTTATTTCGCCCAGCCCTAATTTTCTGTAAAGATTTTTGTAGTAGTTTTTTATAAAGTTAAATGGGTCCATTTCCAGAGAATAAATAAAGCTATGCTTGATGATCGGCCTGAAGAACATGATCTCATCAATATTCATCTCTTCTTCCTGTTCAACAAAAGCATATATCCCCTTCTCAATTTCTTCGGCTTTGTAGGCAATTATTTTCATGGCATTCGCCTCCTTAGAAATGTTTTAATATATGTTCTTAACACATGATCCTCGTCCAGTCTTGACCTGCTTTTTGTTAATGCCTTCTGTGCTATGAAGGCAATTCCCCAGAGAGAGGTGGGTAAGTTGTTTCCGAAGTATCTCGCAAAATTAATGAGAGAGTTTCTGGAGTGTTCATCATAGGATCCTGTTATTAAAAACTTAAGGATCATGATATACACCCATCCTCTTTCTTCTGCAATTTCTTCCCAATTATCTCCAAGGTCTTTTAGCTCTTTTAGAAATTCTTCAAGATCGTTTTCATTTTCAATATTGAATGGGGATCTCTGGTGGACACCGGGAAGGTTACCGAAAAAGGTGATCCTTTTTTTCCCACCGATGATATTTCTTAGAAGATGTTTTACCTCCTGTAATCTTTCAAGAAACTCTTCATCATAAGCAGCAAAGGGGAGAGAATAAAAAATTGTGTTGCTCACCAGCTCTGGTGTTAATTTCCTCATTATTGTCTTAATTCCTGCTAAGTTGTAGTAAATTATTTTCCATCTTCTTGGGCTGATATATTTCTTGGGCATATAGGTTTTCCATGCTCTCTCAGCTGATTGCACCGTCTCCCTCAGATCTTCAGAATCCTCAAGATTCCTTTCTAACTGTACCCTGTAATATCCCAGCGCTTTCATAAATTCAATGTCTGGGGAGATCTCATTTTCGTTGTTTAAAAGTGGAGCATCCTCTTTTGTTTTTACCATTAAAATTTCTTTGAGATACTTTTCATGAGGATTATTAAAATAGAAAATAAACCCGAATCTGTCTGCGAGGGCTTCATCCAAAGGCATGGCTCCCATG
>JALTID010000058.1 GCA_027004335.1 bacterium | reverse complement strand
TTCTTATTCAGATGATGAGATCCAATTTAATGTAAAATCTTCCCCTTTTGATGATCTTGATGTGGAGAAGAGATATCTCATAGGAGATATAAACCTCAGGGCAGGGGAACACATCTGGGGTTTTGGTGAAAATTTTGATTCTGTGGAAAATACTGGGTTTCAGAGGCCGATGCAGCTTGAGATAGCACCATGGAGTAAATCTGGTTTAAATGAAGTACATCTACCTATTCCCTTTTATATTTCCAGCAGGGGATATGGTTTTTTTATAGATTCATATTCGGAGGGAGAGTGGGATGTGGGGTACAGTGATCCCTCTACAATAAAGTTTCAGTTTTACACTAATGAATTAAAAGGATATATCTTTTTAGAGGAGGACCCATATGAGATTATCAAAAAGTATATAGAAATTACAGGCAAACCTGCTCTTCCCCCGGAATGGGGATTTGGCATTCTCTGGTGGAGGGATGAGTATGATAACGAAGATGAAATCATGGATGATATTAACAAGTTAAGAGAACTGGATATCCCACTTTCTGTCGTATGGATAGATGCTCCATGGGAAACGGGTCACAATACTTATGATTACAATCCTGTCCAATTTCCCGATCCATGGGGGATGATAACAAGAATGAGAAATAAAGGTGTGCTCACATTTAACTGGATCACGGAGCATATAAACAACCCTTCTAAGGATCCTGCTACCAAGCCATATTTTGATTATGGTGTAAAACATAATTTTTTTGTTAAGAATAGTGCTGGAGGACCGTTGATTCTTCCATGGGGTAGGGGGAATGGTGCGATCTTAGATTTCACCAACCCCGAAGCTTCAAAATGGTGGCGCAGCCTTGTTGAAAAACCTCTTATGGCTGGAGGATATGGTTTTAAACTTGACTATGGTGAGGATGTGATCCCTTATCTTTCTCTGAGCAGAGGTTCTATTGCTCATATGTTTATATATGACTTTTATAACGGTGAGAATGAAACCCAGATGCATGCTTATTACAAGTACCTTTACCATAAAAATGCCATGGATGCATGTCAAGCGATTCATGGCTTAGATTGTTTTCTTATTGCAAGAACCGGTACCATAGGGGATCAGCAGAATGTAACGGCTATATGGCCCGGTGATCTTGACAATGATTTTTCCTGGAGTACTGCTAATTGGGGTCATTCTGCTCCTGATGGGACCCCCCCGGGAAATGTAGGAGGATTGAAAGCGGCGGTCCTTGCCAGTATAAATTTGAATATTGTTGGTTTCCCCTATTTTGGTTCAGATATAGGAGGTTATAGAGGTGGTACTCCCGAAGCAGATGTAATGGCAAGATGGATTGAGTTTGGTGCTTTTTCCCCTATTTTTCAGTACGGTGGTGCTGGAGATAGGCGCCCCTGGGTGGTTTATGATACAAAACTCATAGATATTTTTAGAAAATATACACAGTTGTATGTAAAGATGTTTCCCTATATTTATTCTGCTGCTCTTAAAGCTCACGAGGGTTATCCTATGGTTAAAAGTATAAGTATGGAATACAAGAATAACGAAGAAACATGGAAATATCCCTTTGAGTACCTTTTTGGTGATACCATCCTGGTGGCACCTGTTGTGGATGATACTGATAGGGTGAGTATTTATCTACCAAAGGGAACATGGTATGATTTTTACACAGAGGAAATTATTAAAGGGCCTCATCTTCTTGGTGGTTATCTTGCTCCCCTTGATGTTATTCCACACTTTGCCAGGGCAGGTTCAATTCTCTATCTCCATACCATTCCTCAGACTTTTATTGATGTTACAGGGATGATTACCCTTAAGGATGTGGAGAAGGAGCTTGATGCTGAAGCATTTTTATTTGGCTCGTTTTCATCTTCATATTACAATGGTGTAACTATAGCTTTTCAGGGAGACAGAGGGAAAGGAATTTTGACAATTGATATCCCAAAGGGATTTGTTATAAAGAAGTTTGATTTGATTCTTCCATACTACTCTGGAGATGCAAAAGTGACTGATCTCACAGAGGGAAGTCCTTTGAATGGATTATTTGAGGGAAATAAAGTGGAAATCACAAACCTTACGGGATATCATAAAATCCAGATTATTCATGGAGTACTAAAATGAGTAAATGGGAGAAAGGTGAAAAAATTCTACGGATTGTAATGTTACTTTACGCAATAGCGTTCATAGTAACTGATCTGATTTTTCTCTTTGCTTCTCCAGAACTTTATAATGTGATGAACCAGCTTGGAAGCTTGTTCGGACTTTCTCCTTCTCCCCCTTTTAAAGAGAGATTCTACCTTAATCTAGCCAACAGCATGATGGTTATGATCACCTATATCTCTCTTGCAATTTATTTTAATCCTAAAAAGAATTTCTGCTTGCTCCCTGTTCTTATTGTTTCAAAATATACCAGTTCTATTTTTGGCGTATTATTTTTTATTTTCACGGAGAAATATTTTTCTTATTTAGTGATTTTTATAACTGATTTTCCGTTAGCATTGATTGCTACCTATTTATACTTGTGGCTAAGAAAAGAAGTAAGAGAGTAAAGAAAAAATCTTCTCAAAAGGTTAAAAAGTCTCATCTGGTGAGAAAGCTCGTTCTTTATTTTATTGGTGTTACTGCTGTGACTGCAGCATTTTTAACTTTTATGTATTACCTCCTTATCGTGTGGTTCCCGGGTAAAAATATTCGCCGTGAAAATATTATGAAAATCCTTGCAAGACATACTGTTGTATATTATGATGATGGTAAACATGAAGTAGGTTCATTTTTTGGTACATCCTATAGAATTTATGTCCCGCTCTCCAGAATCCCCCTTACATGTAAGGAAGCAGTTATTGCTGCGGAAGATAAATGGTTTTACAAACATCCTGGTTTTAACCCCATTGCGATGTTAAGAGCGTTATTTGTTGATTTAAAAGCTGGCAGGATTGTTCAGGGAGGTAGTACTATCACCCAGCAGACGGCAAAGAATCTTTTTGGAAGAAGGGGAAGAACTGTTACTGAGAAGATCAGAGAGCTTGTAAATGCCCTGAGACTTGAAAGATATTACACTAAAAATGAAATCCTGGAATTCTATCTAAACCAGTTTTATGTAAAGGGACAGGGAAGAGGGATCGGGGTTGCTGCACGCTATTTTTTTAACAAAGATGTAGGTGATCTCACACTGAAAGAGTGCGCATTTATAGCTGGTTCTGTTAAGGGACCGGCAAGATATGATATTTTCAGGGCGAAAAACAAAGAAGAAGAGAAAAAGATCTGGAAGAGGATAAATAAAAGGATTAAGTATGTGTTAACCAGGATGTATGCAGATGGTTTCATTAGCAGATCAACATATGAAAGGGCTTTGAAGGAGAAGCTTAATTTCAGGATGGGGGTGTTTAAGCAGAAACCAAATGTGATGATGGATGTAATCTCACAGGTACTTGAGAGCCCAGAGTTTCAGGAATTGTGGGATGCTCTTGGGATTAAAAATATTTATACCGCTGGTCTTAAAATTTATACTTCCCTTGATTATGATATAGAGAAAGAGGCTATTTTTACTTTGAGAAAAAGGCTATCTTTATTAGATACTATCTTAAAGGGGTACCAATCTCCTGATGTGAAGTTTGTACCCAGTTATCCACAACTTGAGAAAGGATTTTACATTGGAAAAATTATGGCTAAAAAGGCATCAGAGTTTTCTGTTTTCCTTAAAGCACCCTCTCCCCTTGTTAAGAAAGTAGATGTTAAAAAGTGTCCTGAGATAGCTACTGCAGATTATTTTTACAGAAGTGGTAAATGGGTGTCTCCAGGGGCAGCTGTAAGGAGATTTATGAGAAGATTAAGAAGAGGAAATTTCGTACTTCTCAGCTATGACGGGAAAAATTTATGTGTAGAAAAACTTCCCCTCCTCCAGGGAGCAGTGCTTGTTACTCAGGCTGGAAAAATAAAGGCAATGGTAGGAGGTTTCTCCAATTTATTTTACAATAGGGCGTGGATAGCCAAAAGGCAACATGGTTCAATTTTTAAGATACCACTTTACCTTGAATATTTCCTTTTGGGGCAGTTGAATACTGATCCTTATCCTGATGAAAGGGAGATGTATATTTATCAGGGGCAAATTTATTTTCCAAGACCTGATCATCCTCCTCACACTAAAATTGTTTCTCTTGCATGGGCGGGCGCCTACTCAGAGAATCTGGCTACGATTAATCTTCTCTTTAATCTTTTTAATATGAGCCCGGAAGAAGATATTGAAAAACTTGCCCACTGGACAGGCTTGCTAAGCGAAAGTGGTGATCTTTCCAGAAAGCAGGTTAAAGAGTTAGATGATGAAGGGATTATTTTTTCTAAAAAGCTTCTTTTTTGTTCTCTCGTAGAAGAAGTTGCAAGAGAAAAAGTTAGAAACGAAGGGTTTCAGCTATCCCCACAGGAGGTTTTCTCTTTGAGAAATCTTCGTTGTGATCCTGCCATAAGAGGAGTCAGAAACCAACTTTTACTTGAAAAAAACCCAGGTCCAGAAGATAAATTCAAATTAAAAATGACAGCTTATGATTATGAT
>JALTID010000057.1:3805-4551 GCA_027004335.1 bacterium | reverse complement strand
AGAAAATTTCCCGGCCATCATCCCCATCGGTTTCCTTTTACCCTTATCTCTATCTCCACCGGCTCCAAGAACCGATATTAATTTACCTTTTCCCGACATGATTCTCTTCAGCTCTCTTAAGACTTTTCCTACGGCATCAGGGGTATGTGCATAATCAATTATAGCAATAGCACTATTACTCAGAGGGATCTTCTCAAGTCGTCCGGGAACACTTTTCAGATTTTTTACCCCTTTTGAAATTGCCTTGCAGTCAATACCTGTGAGATGCGCCGCGGTAGAAGCAGCAAGTATATTGAGAAGATTGTATCTCCCAAAAAGATTACTCTCCACCTTACATTCTTCTTCAAAGATTTTGAGTTTCGCAAGCAGCATAAAATTTTCTTCTTTCCACTCCACAATGAAGCTATTCCCACTCTCTGACCCATAGCAGTAAACTGGATAATCTGAGATCTCTTCTTTTATCTTTTTTCCATAAGGATCATCACAATTAACAAGTCCCCAGACTTCTTTATTGCTATTTCTTAATATCCTGGAAAAAAGCAATTTTTTTGACTCAAAATAATTCCCCATATTACCGTGGTAATCAAGGTGATCCCTTGAAAGATTGGTAAAAATAGCCCCATTAAAATTCAGTCCATCTACTCTTCTCTGTCTGAGTCCGTGAGAACTCACCTCCATAAAAACTGCTTCTACACCGGAATCAGCCATTTCTGAAAGTAGTTTTATAATCGTATTAAAACCTGGTG
>JALTID010000057.1:0-3795 GCA_027004335.1 bacterium | reverse complement strand
GTATTGGATGAAGTCACACTTTTTTTATCGTATCTCCACGATACCGTACCCACCACTCCTGTTTTTTTAGCTGCAGCCTGAAAAATACTTTCAAGTAAATAAGTTACCGTAGTCTTCCCGTTGGTACCGGTTATTCCAATTATTGTCATCTCCTCATCGGGATGATCATAAAACCACTTCAACAACTTCCTCTCTACTGCAAGTGAATTAGCGACTCTAATATAAGCCTTACCCTCTTCAGGGGTATAATTTAGCTCTCCAATTACAATTTTTGCTCCTTTTCCGTAGGCATCCTCTATAAAATCATGGCCATCATGAAATTCTCCTCTTACTGCTACAAAGACCGAATCTTCCGCCACTTCTCTTGAATCAGCAGTAACAAGAGGAATTAAGAGTTTCTTTTCTATCACTCCAGAAATACTTATAGGTTCCACAATTTTTAAGAATTCGTCACCAGTTAATACTTTCATAATTACTTCAATGTTAAATAGTGGCTTCTTACCAGTAGTTCCTCAGCTATCTTTCTAAAAATTGGAGCTGCAGCCGTACCACCATAAATCTTTTTTTGAGGTTCATCAATAACCACTCCTATTACCCACATCGGATGATCAGCTGGTAAGAAGCCCACAAAACTGGCAGTATAATACTTTCTTGTGTACTCACCAACCCACTTCTGGGCTGTACCGGTTTTTCCCGCTACCTTAATACCATCTATACCTGCAAGAATCCCTGTGCCACCTTTCTGGATCACTCTTTCAAGCATCCACTTCATAATCCTGGCTGTTCTTTCCTTAATCACCCTTCCCTTTACTTCAGGAATCTCTTCTCTGTAAATAGTGGTACCCCTTTCATTCTTCACATATTTCACAATCCTGGGAGTGATCCTTAAACCACCATTGGCAATAACAGCCATTGCGGTAACAAGCTGAATTAAAGTGACTCTGAATCCCTGCCCAAATGAAGCATTCGCAAGATCCGCATCATACCATTCTCTCAGTTTTCTAAAAAAGCCTGATGCTTCCATTGGAAGTTCAATTCCAGTTTTTTCTCCGAAACCGAAGCTTCTTAATATGTTAAAAACTGTTAATTTCCCAAGTCTCATAGCAATCTTTGTCATACCTATGTTACTTGAAAATTTAATAATATCGGGAACACTCAGATACCCATACCTTTCATGATCATGAATAATTGCTCCATTCAAATGATATGTCCCTTCCTCCGCGTAGAAAATATCATTTATCCCGAGCAAACCTCTATCAATGGCACCAGCAATGATAAAGGGTTTGACCACCGATCCGGGCTCAAAACTGTAGCTGATGCAGAGGTCCAAGGAATCTTTAAGGGTAGTTTCCTTACGCTGATTGGGATCAAAGAATGGATAATTTGCCATTGCAAGAATTTCACCTGTATAGGGATTCATCACGATAGCCATTCCTCTTTTTGCCTCTGCATTTTTCACTCCCTCTTCAAGAAATTCCTCCACTTCATCCTGGAATGAAGCATCTATTGTGAGATAAACATTGTAACCATCCCAAGAATCAGGTATAAGCACTCTATCTGTCAGTACTCTTTTCCAGCCATCCGTGAGAAGTTTGTACTTTTTTTCTTTACTTAAAAGGTACTGATCAAAAGAAGCTTCAATACCTGTAATACCTCTTCCATCGTATCTGCCCCATCTTTCACCTGTAAATCCAATTACTTGACCTGATAGTTTCCCATTGGGATACTTTCTCTTAAATTCCTTTTGCAAACCAAACCATGGGTATTTTACAAGTGTAGTTTTTTTCCCCTCTTCTCTTGCTTTTCTCCACTGATAGTACTTCCATCTAAGTAATTTTTTCTTAAGCCACTCAACTTTTTTCACTTCACTCTTCGTAAGAAACCTCCTGAGCCAGACAAAATTTGAATCCAGATCACCAAGTTTTTCTCTGATATTCTTGATCCTCAGTAATTTCGCCAGGATTTCTGGAGAATTATCATTGTAATTATCTCTGTAAAATTCAGGATCAGCGTAAAGAGAAGGAACAGCAGTACTTATGGCAAGTATTACTCCATCATCACTTATAATTTCGCCTCTGTAAGGAATTACCTTTACGACCTTCTCATGTCTCTTCCTCCATGTTACCCTGTATTTGTCCTTTAAAACTACCTGAATCAGGAAAAGGCGCCCCCATATGAAAACTATCCCCGCAATATAACCACCAATAATAATTCTCTGAGTTAATCTATTTACTTTCATCTCTTACAAGGAAATACTCCCCCTCCTTCACAGGCCTGAAACCATGCTCCTCCGCCCATTCTTTCAAAGCAGGAATAGAGGTTTCCTCGCTATATATGTACTCCAACTTTTTATTCTCACTCTTAACCGTTACAAGCTCACGATTGAGATGAGAAACACTGTATTTGGTTAAAATAACTTCTGTTTTGAAGAAAGCAGAAAAGAGAATTATCATGAAAAAAATTCCAAGAAGGAAAAAAGTTACTGTAAGATGTTTTATTCCGCTTCTTTCCTTTGCCTTCACAAATGTAATGGAATTACTGACAGTTATCTGACTATTCATCATTTACCCCCTGAATTTAAAAACCCGCATTCTTGCGCTTCTTGAGGCAGGATTCAATTTGACTTCTTCCCCAGATGGAACAATCACTTTCTTATTTATTCTCGTCCCAAGATCGCTCTTTTCCCAGTTTTTCACAAATATTTTGACAACCCTGTCCTCCAGAGAATGATAGGAGATCACAACAAAGATCCCATTTTCTACCATTATCTCAGGGATAAACTCAAGCATCTTTTTAAGGTTCTCAAGTTCATTATTAACCTCTATCCTCAAAGCCTGAAAAACCTGAGTAGCGGGATGAATTCTACTTTTTCTGCGCTTTACTTTCTCTATTATTTTTACAAGCTGTCCGGTAGAAGCTATTCTTCTCTTTCTTCTTTCTCTAACAATTTCTATTGCGATCTTCCTGGCAAGGGGTTCCTCTCCATATTCTCTGAAAATTTTTTCAAGTTTATCTGGTGGATAGGAATTAATCACCTCTTCTGCAGTTACAGGTGAATCTCCAAATCTCATATCCAATGGTTCATCCTTCATAAAGGTAAAACCTCTGCCACTACTTTTTATTAGATCCATGGAGAGACCCAGGTCAGCCATAATAAAATCAAATTTCTCATCATTACAACATTCCCGGTAAATCTCTTTCAGATTCCTGAAATTCTTGCAGATAGGGGTTACCCTGGAATCCCTTAATGCAAGATTATGAGCCATTTGACATGCTTCTTTATAAATATCAATAACATAAATTTTACTTTTATCAGAAATAGCCCTGAGAATTTCTTCTGTATGACCACCGCTACCGAAGGTAAGGTCAAAATAATTTCCCTTTTCTTTCTCCGGCAAAAATTTTAATACCTCTTTCTTCAACACCGGCTTGTGAAAAATTTTTTTCTTCACTGAGAACATCAACTACCTCGCAAAATTAAATTATTAAGTCAAAATTCCCGCTATCTTTAAGTGATTCTTTGACCTCAGGTATTTTTTCCTTCCTGCGGGAATTTATTTCTTCATAGTAAGAGACATCCCATATTATGAAATGATCCAGCCTACCAACCACCATTAAATGATTTGAAAGCTTACCTTCCCTTAGACTTCTCGGTATCACAATCCTTCCCTGAGAATCAACAAGAACTCTGACAGCTCCTGCATATTGTTCAAAAAGAGACCTTATAGACTCATCTTTAGCCATAAGTTTTCTCAACCTTTCAAGTCTTTCGGCAAGCACTGGAAGTGGAAATGC
>JALTID010000056.1 GCA_027004335.1 bacterium | reverse complement strand
CTTTTTTCTTGATAGGTGGAGAAATTTATTTAGGGGGTCTTTTTGATCTTTCTGGTCCTACTGCTTCTGTGGGAAAGCCATATTTTTATGGAGTGAGGGATTATCTAAGGTATATTAACTCTAAAGGAGGTATAAACGGTCAAAAGATTGTGTTGAAGTATTACGATTACAGGTACGATGTTAATAAGTCCCTAAGTTATGCAAAAAATTTGATCTATGATGATCATGTGATTGGTATTATAGGATGGGGTACAGGAGATAGTCTTAAGTTAAAGCCGATAATGGAAAGAAATCATATCCCATATATTCCAGCTTCCCTATGTAAGAAACTGATTCTCCCTCCTGATAATCATTACATGTTCCTCACAGCTTTAAGTTACTCAGATGAAATGAATTCAATTATAAAATTCATTGCAACTAGCAGGAAATTTGAAAATAGAGATGTAGGGATCATAAGTAATCCCACTGACTTTGGCACAGCTCCTCTCCCCGATGTTAAAAGATATGCAGAGGGTACGGTTAATATCTCTTTTGTTTATTTATATTCTCTACGTCCCGCGCCCAGGGATGAAGAAAAGCTTAAAAAATTACTTGAAGAAAAGAGGCCTCCAATACTTATTCTGCATACAACTCCAGGTCCATTTTTATCAGTGGTGAAAATTATTTCCTCAATTCCTGATTATAATCCTCTTGCTCTCTTTGGTACTTTTTATACATTTGATTCAAAAGTTGCTAAAGGTGTCCCTTCAAATTTTCCTGCAAAGATTTTCACTATAAATTATTTTGCTCTATGGAACGAGAATGTACATGGCGTAACTCTGATCAAATCAATATCCAGAGAGTACCATGGCAATAAAAAACAACCTGTTTATTATATTGAAGGCGCTTTTAACGCCATGCTTTTTGTTGAAGCTTTGAAGAAAGTTAAGGGGGAAGTTACTGGAGAAAAATTGAAAAAATCCATGGAGTCTACAAGAGGGTTTTCTACTGGAGGATTATCTTATCCCGTTTCTTTCTCACCTGAGGATCATGTTGCAATTGAAAAGTTAAGGATAACAAGATTAAACCTTAAAAGGAGACGATTTGAAAATATTTCTTTTTACCTTTCTCCTTATTGATAACGAAAGTTAGTGGCTATATACTTATTCTTTTTGTCTCATTATCTTCTTTGAAAGAAAAAAACTTTGTGATAAAATTCTCCTTACAGGCCCGGGTGGCGGAACTGGTAGACGCGGTAGACTCAAAATCTACTGGGTGTTCCCCGTGCCGGTTCGAGTCCGGCCCCGGGCACCATTCTTCCTTGAGTGGAGGTTGTTGATGAAAAGAGGAATATTTCTGATTTTTTTATTCGCTTATTTTTTTATCGGATGTTCAAAAAATGCTCCTGTCAGCAGTAAAAAAATCCACTTTCCCGGGTTGGAAGGCAACTCAAAGGTATATGTTGATAAGTGGGGGATTTACCACATTTACGCAGATAGCGATGATGACCTCTTTTATATCCAGGGTTATCTTGAGGCAAAGAGTAGATTTTTTTATCTGGATTTTTTAAGGCATCTGAGCAGAGGAGATTTAGGGGCAATAGTGAGCAATATGATCCCACTCATTACAGAGTTTGACAAGTTTGTTAAAGAGTCAATCTATGGTCCTGATGGAAGATCAAGCCTTGTAAAAACCTATGAGGGCACCCCTCCTAAAATAAGAAAGCAGATTGATAGATTTGTTGATGGTGTAAATGCTTATATTATGCGGCTCAAGGAAGGAAAGGAGGACCTGCCTAAGGATTACAAAAATTATGACCTTGGGCTTGATTTTATTGAAAAGTGGAGCCCCTATGATTCAATAGCTATAGGAAGATTTGCTCTTCTTGCTCTTTCAAGTATCAGAACGGTGGATTGGAAAATAAACAGAGCACTCTGGGAAGATAAGCTTCCACCCCGGATCAGAGAAGACTGGATAAGATGGAAGGAACCTACGAGGACTTCTATCTTATTTGGATCACAATCTTTTAATAACTCACCTCCTGTCCCCACTCATTTTTCATATGATGCTCTTAAAAGTTTTTCCGATAGACTTGCCTCAATAATGAAAGCTTTCGGGATCACAGGATTTGTGGGAAGTAATAACTGGGTGTGGTCTGGCAAAATCACAACTGATAGAAATGTGATAGTTTCCAACGATCCTCATTTACCACTGCTGACTCCTCCAGTCTGGCAGGGATTTTATCTTGATTCTAAAACCTACGGAAAAGGAAAAATGAGAGTTATGGGGTATGCGGTTTCAGGGGTCCCAAGCATTATGATCGGTTTCAATGAATCTCTTGCATGGGGAGTTACCATGACAGGTTACGATGTCTCGGATGTGTGGGCTCAGGATATTTATAAGGGAAGTGATGGGCACTACTATGCAAGAAAAGCTGGTGGTGATGTCCAGCTAAAATCTGTGGAAGCCCCTTATAAGTTGCGCACGGGGAAGGATAGCTGGTTCAATACTGTGATGCAGATTTACTATATACCTGGTGATTCAGTTTTAATAATGTGGGATAATAAGGCTTTTGATCCTTTTGGAAAACCTCCAACTTCTTCAACTGCAATTTCTTTTAGATGGCCCGGTTATGATGCTACTCACGAGTTTGAGGCGTATTACTATCTTATGACTGCCTCCACTGTAGATGATTTTTTCAGGGCTATAAGTTATTTTGGGGTTGGGGCACAGAATTTTGTTATGGGTAATAAGTATGGTGATATTGCCTATGATCCGCATGCGCTTATCCCCATAAGAGCTCCTGGTTCAAGGCCATGGCGATTAATGGATGGGGTTAATAATGAGGGGAAATGGCTTGGATATGTTCCCGACAACAAGCTCCCCAGATTGGTTAATCCTGAAAGAGGCTACATAGCTTCAGCAAATAATGATATTTTTGGTTATCTCCATGGGGAGGATTTTGAGCCACCTTACACATATAATGGCACCTATTACTATTTCAGTAAATGGCCTGGCTATAGAGCAGCAAGAATAGATTATCTTATAAGGCTGGGGAAGGAAATAAACTCTCTTGATATTGATTATTCCAGGAGGATGCAGAAAGATGTTTATTCAATAATGGCTGAGCAGTTTGTTCCTGTAATTTTAAAGGCAGCGGAAAACCATCCTGACCTTATAGCTCAATGGTCAACAAACAGTGATGTTAATTATAATGACGCTGTGGATTTACTGAGAAAGTGGTCATACTATGTTTACTCAGGAATCCCCTACTGGGGAATAGATTATGACGGTCAGATGAAGCTTGATAGTGCTGCGTCTTCCATTTTTGAAGCATGGTTAAAATATATGAAAAAAGTTGTTTATGAAGATGAAGCTGAAAAGTATGATGTTCCTCTGCCCGAAACTGGATTGCCATGTACATATATAAAATCTCTCTACTATATTCTGACAGAGAAAAAAGACAGCCCACTTTTTGATAATGTTTATACGACTTCTGTAACGGAAACTCATGATTATGACATTCTCTATGCTTTAAAACTTGCCGTAGATAAAATGCTTGAACTGCAGAAGGTAAGCAGTGTTTATGACCTGAGATGGGGCAACTTACATAAGACTGTGATGTTTTCTCCCGGGCTTCTGGATTCAAGATTGGGTTATCCTGCTGATGGTGATAGTTTTACCATAAACAATGGTGGAATGTTAAGCGCTGATAATGTGAATAATTATCTTCACATTGATGGTGCTTCGGCCAGATTAATTGTTGAGATTGGTCCTGATGGACCTGTTAAGGCTTATGGTATATTACCAGGGAGTCAGCAGGAAGACTGGAGAAATGATTTTGACCAGTTTCCCATGTGGGAAAGAGGAGATCTGCTTCCACTCATTTTTAATGAAAAAGATCTGAAGGGGAATGTAAAAAAGGTTATCTATTTTGCAAAATAGAGGGAGAAATTTTTAAAAAATTCTCCTATCTTTTGAATAAAAGGGGAATATGATTCACCTGTGAATGATGACAATTCTTCAGGGAGCCATATATACTTTTACTGGCGGTAATACTGTAAGCCTTCCTTCAAAAGACGGTTATGCCGTATCCGACTGGTTATCAAATATGATTTTTCCTCTTGTTACCCCAAGAGTATTATTAGCAATCATTTTAGTAATGGCGGCTTCAATTTTTATGAAAAAGACCAGGACTGGTCGTAATTTTTACATGTTAGGTGGTAACAGGCATACAGCATGGCTTGCAGGAATAAATACCGACAAATATACAATTTTTGCTTTTATTCTGTCCGGAATGATGGCTGCAGTCGGTGGTGTCTTTTTTGCTATGGAGACTGGAGCAGCTACCTTGAACATGGGTGACAATTCTTTAATGTATGTTATTTCGGCTGTAATAATTGGCGGAACAGCCATGTCCGGTGGTAAAGGAGGAGTATTTAATTCCTTTGTAGCAATTATGATGCTGGGTGTTCTTTACAATGGAATTATCCTTTTGGGTCTTGGAAATGAGGTTAAGATTTTTATTGCCGGAATTATTCTTGCTTCAGTAGTTATGTATGAAGCTTATGCAATAT
>JALTID010000055.1 GCA_027004335.1 bacterium | reverse complement strand
CGGCTATCAAGAAAGGCAATCATTATCTGCTTAATGGGACTAAAATGTTTATAACCAATGGACTCTTAGGGGATGTTGTTGTTGTTGCTGCAAAAACCAATCCCAAAGCTGATCCACCTTATACAGGGGTCAGCCTGTTGGTGGTAGAGAGAGGTATGGAAGGATTTAAAAGGGGAAAGAAGATCCCCAAAATGGGCATGTGGGCACAGGATACCGCAGAGCTGATTTTTGAAGATGTTAAAGTCCCTGTGGAAAATTTGCTCGGTGAAGAAGGGGCGGGATTTTACTATTTGATGCAGGAACTTCAGCAGGAGAGGCTTGTGGTTGCCATCGCAGCGGTGGCAGGTGCGGAGAAGGCTTTTGAGGCCACTAAACAGTATCTTAACGAAAGACATGCTTTTGGAAGACCTCTGAGTAAATTTCAGTATATCCGATTCAAAATGGCTGAACTTGCTACTGAGATCGCTCTTGGAAGAGAATTTGTGGATAGATTGATAAGAGAACATATGAAAAAGGAAGATGTTGTTGTAGAAACGAGCATGGCCAAGTGGTGGACAACCGAAATGTTGAAGAGAGTCACAGATTGGGGAGTTCAGTTCCATGGAGGGTATGGATATTCACTTGAGTATCCTATCAGCAAAGCATTCTTAGATGCGAGGGTCCAGACAATTTATGCAGGGACGACTGAAATTATGAAGGAGATAATAAGCAGAAGGATTCTATAATCTTATACTCTATTGAGGCCCTCTCAGCTTGGTTTACTTTTGTTTGCTAAAAATATAGTTATTCAGTAAAATACGATGTAATGAAGGCCAAATTTGTTTTTGTGAGTCTTGCTTTCTTCTTTCTCCTTCTTGGGAACATAGCTTCGGGCGGAGAAAACAGTATAAATTTTATAAGACCTGATAGATTAAAGAAGATAAAATATCTCTATTTTTTCCCCATGTATTGTGGTCCTGGAGTGTGGGATAATTATTTGAAGAAGAATGCTGGGAAGATATCATCTGAAATTTTTAAAAGATTTGTCAGGGATCCTCAAAACAAAAGTCTGTTCAAAGAGTTCCCTTTGAAGGTAAGGGGTGGAATCATTTTGTCCTGGAAATTAAAGAAAAAAGGTCTGGACCTCTATCATTATTCCTACAAAGATTCTTTAAAAATTCCAGAATTACTGGGTAAGAAGAGAGTCATTTACACTTTTCCCAAAATAAAAATTTTTAAGTTTAATAGAAAAAATAAAATAGCGATTCTTAAAACTTACTTTTATATTTTTGATTCTCAGGGAGAGAATATCGGGAGACGCAGGATCAAGATAATTTTGAAAAATGGTGATCTTGAGAAGGGATTTAATGAAGTAAAGGATGCTCCAGAGATAGAAGAATTAAAAATTCCGTTGAAATATGTGATCCTGTTAAAACTTATGGATAATACTTACAGTGAGTTTTTCAGGTGGCTGTCAGGAATTTTAAGGGAGAATTAACCTTTTATAACACCAAGGGGTTTCAATCTGGCAACGGGAAGAGATATTCCAGCTCCCTTTACTACTTCAATTACATCTGCAACATCCTTATATGCTTCAGGAACTTCCTCTACAACTGTTCTTCTAGATTCAGCCAACACAGTAATGTTTCTCTTTTCCATTTCTTCAATAATGTTTCTCTGACCTACTGCTTTTCTTGCCTGATGCCTGCTTAAGATTCTGCCTGCCCCATGACAGGAGCTTCCAAATGTTTCTTTATATGCCTTTTCTGTTCCTGCTAAAACAAAGCTGTACCTTCCCATATCGCCGGGGATCAATACGGGTTGTCCCGATTCTCTGTATTTTTGAGGAATTAGAGAATGGTGAGGTGGATATGCCCTTGTGGCCCCTTTTCTGTGAATGATTAACGACTTTCTCTTTTTTTCAATTTCAAATTCTTCAATTTTTGCTATATTATGAGCAACATCATATATTAGCTTCAATCCCAGTTTTCTATATCCTTTTTTAAACACTGAAAGAAAGGCTTCTCTTATTCTGTGGGTAATAATTTCTCTGTTTGCAAAAGCATAATTGACTGCTCCTTTCATGGCAGCCCAGTAATCCTGCCCTTCAACTGAGGAGAATGGAGCACAGGCGAGCTGCTGATCTGGTAAGTTGATCCCATACTTTTTCTGATTTCTTCTCATGACTTTTATGTAATCGTCAGCTATCTGGTGTCCAAATCCTCTGGAGCCTGTATGAAGCAGAATTACTACCTGATTTTTAAATATGCCGAATATGTTAGCTTTTTCCTGATCGTAGATTTCTTCAACATAATCAATTTCAATGAAATGATTTCCGGAACCCAGCGTTCCTAATTGACCCATTCCTCTTTCATATGCCCGCTGGGAAATTGCATCTGGCTCTGCTCCTTTTATTATTCCATTTTCTTCAATGAATTCAAGGTCTTCTGTTTCTCCCAATCCGTTGGAAACAGCCCACCGTGCCCCCTCTTTTACTACTTCTTTCATCTCTCTTTTGCTTAGTTTTAAGATGCGGCTTCTTGAGCCAACCCCTGAGGGGACCAGAGAAAAAATCGTAGCTAATACTTTTTCAATTTTTTCTTCGACATCTTTTTTTTTCAGGTAAGTTGAAATTAATCTGACTCCACAATTTATGTCATACCCAACTCCTCCGGGCGAAATGATGCCATTTTCTGTATCAAAAGCTGCAACCCCCCCGATTGGAAATCCATACCCTGCGTGTATATCAGGCATCGCAAGTGCCTTTCCCACAATGCCGGGTAGTGAGGCAACATTGATTATCTGAGTAACACTCTCATCATTTTTAATTTTTTCCCATAATTTCTTACTGGCATAAATGATTGCATCTGTGTTCATTTTCCCGTGCCTGGGAATAAGGATTTTAAATTCGTCTATTCTTTTTGATGGGAAATTCATTCTTTTCTCTCTGGTATTGCAAACTTAACTGATGGACCAATTTTTGCAATGATTTTATCCTCAGATTCAAAGAGATCTCCATCCAAGGTGTATTTCAACGGAAATTTAGAATCTATGATCATTGTTTCTGCCAGTTCATCATATACAAGCTTGTGTTTGATAGGCTTTCCAAGAAAAAGGTGGGGGATTTTTGTTATAATCTGAGGTAGAGACAATCCAGCTACATATGTATGAAATGTACCCTTTTTTTCCAGAGCCCTGTACATTGGTTTGAACCCGAGGGAGAGGTTCTCAATTGTCTGAGCTAATATAGCAGTAATGACTTCAAAAGGTACTTCCCTGCCATTAATAGTTACCGTTGCATATACTTTTTGAAGGAGTTTTTTCGCAAATTGCCCTCCAGTTATACCGGATACTACTCCTCTCACAATAATCTCAGTTGCTTTTACTGCTCCAGTTCTTGGGCCTTCGTAGTATGCGGAAAGGAAGTTAGGAACCACTCCAATACCAAAAATAAAAGCATAATATTTGCCTACCTTGATAGTATCTCTCTCTACAAATTTTATTTTTTCAGGGTCACTGGAAACAAATTTTCTTAGAGTGTCAAGTTGATTTTCCTTGATTCCTACCGAATCTCCTAACATATTCATGGTACCACCCCGAAGTATAAGAAGGGGAGGTAATTCTCTGTAAACTTCCTTCAATCTGGATATAGTGTTCATCATGGTACCATCGCCACCGCTTATAGCTATAAACTCAACCCCTTCCTCTATAAAGTGTTTTCCTATGGGGGGAATTTCATCAAGGTGCTGGGACATCTCCACAATTCCTTTATCTCCTACAATGTATTTCATCTTTTCAAAAATAGATGGATTCTTGTAATTCTTTCTCGCATAGGGATTAAAAATCACACCGATTTTCATTAGCTAATCTCCTTCCATTTTGATCTTGCCACTGTATTCCTCAAAACCTTTCCGTCCCAGAGTTCCATATATATATTTTTTTATTTCTTCCACTGCAGGCTGATTAAAGGGGTTAATGTTAAACATCTTTCCTGCATAAAATATACTGAGTTCAAAAAACATTATCATCCTTCCTATAGATTCCTCTGAAAGGGAGTCAAGTTCAATTAACCCTGTAGGTACCTTTCTCTCTTTAAGTGCCAGAATAGTGGCTTCCCTTTCAGTTTTCATAAGATTGTACATCTTCTTACCACCTAAATATGAAATTTTCTCTCTTTCTTTAAATAGATCAGGGATTTTGATGTCCTTTCTGTGTTTTTTTACTCCTAAAATATATACAATTTTATCCCTGGGTCCATCCAGAAATAACTGAAGGATTGAATGCTGATCAGTCGCCCCAACTCCCCTTAATGGGGTTGAACCCACTTCTCTTACCATGTTTTTCTTCCCGATACTCTCAGCCCATAACTGGACAAACCAGTCTCCCCATAGATTCAGCGGAGCTCCATAGGTTAGCATTGCTAGGATATTTTTATCATTCTGCCAACTGTGGAAATTGATTCCAGCAAAAATAAATGAAGGATTTTCTGGTGGGGAGGCTGAAATAAGATCATCTACTACTTCTTGTGCACCTTTGAGCAGTTCATCAGTGTCAATCCCTGCAATGACCGCTGGAATAAGG
>JALTID010000054.1 GCA_027004335.1 bacterium | reverse complement strand
GGGAATAGCAGGGATGGTAACCTCTTTACCATATTCTTCTTTTGTATATTTTGCTATATCCTGGAAGACCATGTTGAGAACTGCACCTTCATCCAGGTCAGCCTGTGCATTTTTATAATTTTCTAACTGATCTTCAATTTTCTGTCCTGCAGAAATAAGTGCCTTCCATGTTCCAGTGGTAAATGGATTCTTAAAACTCCCCCATTTTTTATTTGCCTCAGCGAGAAGTGGGACTTTAATTTCATCTTTATAAGAGATCCCTCCACTCTTATCGCTGTCTGTATACTGGACAAATCTACCAGTTTGATCTTCCTTCATTACTGTTTCAATAGCATCAAAAAGTCCAGGATTTTTTACTGCATAGGTCAGAGTATTACCCTTTCTATCAGGCCCGGTAAGATCATCTGATCTCCCTGTCAGATAGCTGAGTGTTGTATCCAGATATAGTCTGACCTCATTTTCAAAAACGGCTTTACCCTCTGTTGGCTCAAAGGCAAGGATCTTAGGAATTTTTGCTGCGACATGAGCAACAACGCCAGCTAATTGATATGGATTTTTCATATCAATAGAGTAATCACCCGTTGCTGCTTGTAGGAGAAGACCCATGTTTCCCAAGGTCTGTGACTCAAGAAGTCTCCAGATGGCAAATATTCCATTGTCCAGAGCTCCAATTACTAACACCTCGGTGTAGTCCCATTTGCCTTTTAAATCAAATTTGAAGGAATCTGAAATCAGGTCAAGATCCTCTTTTTTTACCCCAAGTGTCTTGAGAAATTTTTTTACATCAAGGTTAAGTACAATAGATCCCATTGTTACAGAAACATCTTTAATATCTTTTTGTGCAAGTACCTGAACCCTTTTGTTTGCATCATCCATATAAGGCATAACCTTGGAAAAAAACATAGAGTTGAGAAGGTTTAGAGGATCCCCCTGTTGAAATGCCTGTGGTTCAAATTCGGGAGAGGAAAGATGAAGTTTAGCCAATACATTAACTAACGCATTTACCCCTTTTTCTATAAAGCCTTTTACATCATAGAGAAGCATAACATAGTCATAAGTAACTTCATGTTTTTGAATAACAGCCTGAACATTTTTGTCGCTGTTTTCAAAGTGATAGCATTCATCAACTATTGAGCCAAACATATCTGACGAAATCTCATCAGCGTTTTCAGCAGTATTTAGAGCATTCTCACATTTCTGTGCCTGAGTTAAAGTTTTGTTTTTTGGTTTTGGACCGCATCCCGTGCATGAGAGAGTAAAAAATGAAAAGGCAAAAATAAAGACCACCATCACCACAATACCTAACAGCACATTACCATTTCGCGGTAAAGAAAAAATTCTTTCTTTCTTCATACCAACACCTCCATTTTTTATTTGTTTTTTTATTTGTTTTTTCATTATTATCTATCATACATTTTTTACACCTATTTTGTCAAGCCTGACATTTTTGTCACAGTATGTTTGATAAGGTTTTTTCAAGTTTTGAAAGGGCCTCAGAGGCATCGCATGGGATAAAAATGTCAGTAATGTCCCCTGTAATGTATGTGGGTGAAATGTTAATTTCAACAATTGTACCTCCATTTTCCTTCACAAGATAAGGTATCTCCGCTGCAGGTTCTACTGCAACTGATGTGCCAACAAGGATTAGAACATCGGTCCATTTGAGACTTTCTTCAACTTTCTTCAAAGTAGATTCTCTGATCTTTCCCTGAAAGAAGAGAATCTCAGGTATAAGAATTCCTCCACAAATGGGACAACGGAGTGGTATTTTTTTTATTTTAATTTCTTTACCGGAAAATTTTCTTCCGCAGTTTGTACAGATCAACTTCTCAATGCTTCCATGGAATTCGATCACATTTTTGCTTCCTGCTTTCTGGTGTAAATTGTCGATATTTTGAGTAATTATCGCTTTAATATAGCCCAATTTTTCCAGTGTTGCAAGAGCCCTGTGAGCTTCGTTGGGTTTTGCATTTTTTATTTTTTGGTAGGTCTCCGCCATCATTTCCCAGAATTTCT
Source organism: bacterium (assembly GCA_027004335.1). Classification (GTDB taxonomy): domain Bacteria; phylum JALSQH01; class JALSQH01; order JALSQH01; family JALSQH01; genus JALTID01. The sequence continues at coordinate 2,546 of JALTID010000054.1, read as the reverse complement.
CTGGATTCTTATGCACTTTTTTCTCTACAAATTCGGAGGGAGAAAATTTTTTCCATAATCCCTCTGGTCCTCTGAAATCGGGTATCCCACTTTTTACAGAGATCCCTGCTCCTGTAATTACGATTGGATATTTAGCTATATAGAGGATATTTACGAGGTCTTTTAATTCAGGTCTTATTTCAGGAACTTCACCGGAAAATAATTTTTTAAAATTAAAGAGAGCCACTCTTTCTCCTTTACTCTGCCTGCTTTTTATAATACATATCCTGACTTCTATGTCAATTCTGCAAATTCTACCAGGAGTTTCTGAAGTTCCTTGATCCTGTCTCTTACCTCTGCAGCTTTCTCAAATTCCCACTTTTCTGCGTGCTCTCTCATTTTTGCTTTTAGATCTTCAATTGTTTTTTCTATTTCCTCAGAAGATAAAAATTCCGTTTTTTCTTCAGCAACTGCCACCTTCTTTTCCATTTCACCATCTATTTCCACATAATCGTATGCTGCGGTTCCAAGTTCCTCAAAGGCGTCTTTCAGAGGCTTAACAATTGTCCTTGGTATGATCCCATGCTCCATATTGTATCTTTGCTGAATTTCCCTCCTTCTGGTGGTTTCTTTTATTGCTCTTTCCATTGCTGTGGTTATCCTGTCTGCGAAAAGAATTACTTTCCCATGAGCATTTCTTGCAGCTCTGCCAAAGGTCTGGATGAGGGCTGTTTCACCCCTGAGAAAACCCTCTCTATCTGCGTCTAAGATTGCCACCAGAGATACCTCGGGAAGGTCAAGTCCCTCCCTTAGAAGGTTGATTCCCACGATTACATCGTAGATTCCTTTCCTGAACTCTCTGATAATTTTTACCCTTTCCAGAGTGCCTATTTGGGCATGGAGATATGTGGCTTTTATATTCATGTCCCGAAGATAAGCTGAAAGTTCCTCAGCCATTCGTTGTGTTAGGGTGGTTACAAGAATCCTTTCTCTTTTCTCAACTCTTTTCTTTATCTCAGTTACAAGCTCATCAACCTGGTGTTTTGCCGGTCTAACCTCTATCTCGGGATCTATGAGCCCTGTGGGTCTTATTATCTGTTCCACAACCTGACTGCTGACTTTCAGTTCGTATGGTCCCGGTGTGGCAGAGACAAAGATCACCTGATTTATCTTTGCTTCAAATTCATCAAAGATCAAAGGCCTGTTGTCCAGAGCAGAGGGAAGTCTAAAACCGTATTCCACAAGTTTTAATTTCCTTGATCTATCCCCTTCAAACATTCCGTGGAGCTGGGGAATTGTAAGGTGACTTTCGTCAATAAAAATTAAGAAATCTTTCGGGAAAAAATCAATAATTGTGGTGGGAGGTTCACTTTGTTTTCTCCTGGAGAGATGCCTTGAATAATTTTCAATCCCCGGGCAGTAACCCACAGTTTCAAGGAGTTCAATGTCGTACATTGTTCTTTTTTCCAATCTCTCTGCTTCTACCAGTTTTCCCCGTGATCTGAAGAATTGAAGCCTTTCCTGTAATTCATCTTTAATATCTTTTATTGCCATGCTGAGCAGCTCTTCCGGAGTGATCCAGTGAGTTGCAGGATAAATAGCTGCTCTTTCCATATCCCTTGTTTTATGTCCAGTTAGTGGATCAAATTCATAGATATTTTCTACCTGGTTTCCGAACATCCCCACCCTTATTGCAATATCCTCAGAGTATGGAGGAAAAATGTCAATTATATCTCCTCTTACCCTGAAGGTACCCCGGTGAAAATCTATATCCTTTCTCTCGTACTGAAGTTCTGCAAGCCTTCTGAGGAGCTGATCTCTGGGGGTGAATTCGCCTTTTGTTAAAATCAAAATCATCCTCTCGTAATACTCCCTACTGCCGATGCCATATATACATGAGACCGTTGCAACTATTATTACATCTTTCCTCTCTATCAAAGCTCTGGTGGCAGAGTGTCTCATTCTATCTATTTGCTCGTTTATTGAAGAATCTTTTTCAATATACAGGTCCTTTTCCGGGACATAAGCCTCGGGCTGGTAATAGTCATAGTAGCTTACAAAATACTCTACAGCATTTTCAGGGAAAAGTTGTTTAAATTCGTTGTAGAGCTGGGCTGCAAGGACTTTATTGGGAGCAATGATCAGGGTCGGTCTATTGACCTCTGCGATGATATTTGCCATGGTAAAAGTTTTGCCCGAGCCAGTAACGCCTAAAAGTGTTTGAAACCTGTAGCTTTTTCTTAGCCCATCAACCAGCTTCTCAATTGCCTGAGGTTGATCACCGGTAGGTTCAAACCTGGTGTGTAGAATAAATTTTTCCATTAATTAACATTTTATATTTACAGTAAGATAGATGCAAAATTCACCCTAATAATTTCATTGCCAGATCCTTTTATTAAAAGGTATAAAATATTTTGTTTAGCCATTTTTATATATTCAATGGTTGTATGATGTTTGAATGATTGTATTGTTTGTGGTGTACCACGCCAACTCGTAAGGGCAAAATCTATTTTTGCTCCTACGACCCAAAAGCCGCTAATGGAATAATTGATATATAATGGGTAAAG
>JALTID010000053.1:4297-4583 GCA_027004335.1 bacterium | reverse complement strand
TACTGGGCATGGGAAAAGTTTTTACAGATGAAGCTACGAGAAATGTATACGCCGGTTCAACACTATCGCCAAAAGTCGCTCCAGATTTTGTAATTAAACCTAAAAGCGTTGAGGATGTGGTGAAAACAATTAACTTTGCAAGGGAGCATCTAATTCCTGTTACTCCAGTTTCAAGCGGCTCTCAGGAATCCTCCACCACTCCTTTCTGGAGAGGAATTGTTTTAGATATGATGCAGATGAAAAGGCTTTTAGAGCTTGATCCAGAAAGAGGAAATGCACTTATTGA
>JALTID010000053.1:460-4287 GCA_027004335.1 bacterium | reverse complement strand
ATTGAACCCGGTGTCACTATTGGAGAATTAGTTAAAAAAACAGCTGAAGTGGGGTACCATGTTACAATTGGTTCCTTTCCTCCTGGATTATCTGCGCTGGGGAATTACACTTTGATAAATGTCAACAGCCATAGAACAACTATGATAGATGATGTAATTGCTCTGGAAGTTGTTCTGCCAGACGGAACTATCGTCAGAACAGGCTCTATGGCGTTTTCAGATTATTCAGAAAGTATGAAATGGAACTCTACATATAATTCATATCCTGACCTTAAATACCTTTTTATGAGTGCCTATGGAACCCTTGGAATTATTACCAAAGCAGCTATAAGAATCTACCCCCTTGGAGAAGTTCAACCTCTATATCTCTTTGGATTTGATAAATACAAGGATGCTGCTGAATTTATGAAAAAAGCAGCGAGGGGCTATCTCGTAAAACACATCAATTCATGGCACTGGATCGTCTATACCCTCATAGATCATCTCGCCACCTATGGGCATGGAGGTGACTTTGATCTTTTTCTGCACGAGCCGCAAAAACCTCCAGATGAAAGACCCTACAATATTGTAATCCCAACTATGGGGGGTTATAAAGAAGACATGGAAGCTCATTACAAGATATTGAAGAGGCTTGCAGTTGAATGCAACGGTAGAGAAGTAACAGATTATGTGAAAGAAAAATTCCCTGGGGTTTACCAATTCTGGTATGAACATTACGCACTTCATAAGGCGGATACTACATTTATGGGAGGTTACGGTGAGGGGAAGCCACTTTTTCCAATCCTGGTAGCTGATCCAGAAAAAGTTGTAGAGCTGGAAAAATGGGGATTAAAAAGAATAAGAAACTCGGTTTTAAAATTTGGACTCACATATTACAGCCATTCCATGGATCAGCATAGAGCGGTCTTTATAAGATTTACACCCTTTGTTCAATACGACACGCCACCTGAAGAAGTAGAAGAAGCTTTCAGAGTTTACAACGAGGTTATGGACACAGCCATTAAAAAATATGGAGCCACCCCTATTAGAAACGCCGCATTCCCGAGATATGACGATCCTTCAGTTTCATACGCCAACAAAATGGGGGGATTCGCCCACCTGATGAGATTAATTAAAAAAGCCCTGGATCCATGGAATATCATGAATCCAGGATTCAGCTACATTCTTTATGGGGAGGAAAAGAAATGAAATTGAGGCATCAGGATAATTATGAATGGTACATAAATTCATGTAACAGATGTAAAACCTGTGTGCATGGGCCAGAGGGAGATGAAAGCGTTTGCCCCTCTGTAGATCTCTATGAGATGTTTACTTACTCTGGAGGAGGTAAAGCGCATCTTGCTCTGGCTGCTATTGAAGAAAGAATAAAAAAGTGGGAAGATATAGCTGATCCCGTTTATTCCTGCACATTCTGTGGAGCTTGCTATTCACTCTGCCCTGTCACAATTGATCTATACGACCTCATTCTTGACCTCAGAGAGATTGTTTTTAACAAAGGTTATACTCCTGCAAGCCTTAAGAAATTGTCTGAAAATCTAAAAAAGAAAGATAACCCTTACGGTAAAAAGAAAAAATTTATTCCTCCAGAGGGAGTGAAAATCTACCCGGGGGAAAAGGGATCCACCCTTTTCTTCACAGGATGTCAGGCAAGGACAAACAGGGATGCCTATGAATCAGCAAAGGCGGTTCTAAAAATTCTTCTTAAAGCAGGAGTTGATGTTATAATTCTCAAAGATGAACCATGCTGCGGAAGTCCTGTACTTGAGACGGGAGATTATAAGACCTTTAAAACCCAGGCCCATAAGGTGATCAAAACAATAAAGGAAACAGGGGCAGAAGAAGTTGTTATCCACTGTCCTCACGGATATTCCACTTTTCTCTTTAGTTATGATCTTCCTGAGGATTTCCCCGAAATTTATCTTTTTGCAGATTATGTGAAAATGCTTATTGAAGATAACAAAATAAAATTTAAAAAATTCAGAGACAAATTCACCTTTCATGATCCATGCAGGATTTCACATTATACTGATGAAAGTGACATATTCAGAGAATTATTCAGTTACACTGGAAAAGACAAATTAAAAGAACTCCCAAGGCACGGTAAAGAGAGTTACTGCTGTGGCAACCCCTTCATAACACCATACTCAGATAAAAAACTCTATGAGTTTACTACCTCGGAAAGAAAAAACGAAATAATAAATTCAGGAAATGAGATTTTAGTAACTGCCTGCCCAGGATGTAATCAAGCTCTGAAAGATGATTCATACACCACCATTGACCTGCCACTATTTTTATTAAACCTTATCAAATAAAGGGGGTACCGTATGGCTTCAAAAGAATATGAAATAATGAAGGAATTTTATGAAACAAGTGAAATAGGGCACCAATTTGCCAGGCCACTTAAAGAAGGTGCAACTGCGATAGTTGAATTTGAAGGGGATCCAGAAACCTATACACTGGTTAAACACAGGGGAAGATCAGTCCTCAAGGAGGGAAAACCAAAAAAAGCTGAGATATATTTCTGGTTTAGCAAAGCTGCTGTGGATTATCTTTTTAACCCACCCACAAATAACCCACAGGAGTATGTAAACAGGCTGCTTGAATGCTTGCTGAGCAATGAGAAACCTGTAAAAATGAAACTACTTACAAGCATCGTAAACGGATGGAGAATGGGATATATTGCCATGATGAAGTTAGGTGGACCCAGGGCAATAGCCACAATAGCTAAATTGGGAATAAAAATACCTGTAAGATTTTTGAAATGAAGAAATGGGGAAAAATCTTTATCCTCGCCTTATTCATTGGAATCTTCCCCGCCACTCCTGCAAAAGGAGATGGAGAGAAGAAAACTCTTCCATCAACATTTGGAATAATAACTATTCATGCAAAGGAAGTACCTTCACTTCTAAACAAAGAAACTAAAAAGACGGGACTTTTCGCAATAAAGAATTTCTCAATCCAGATTATTCCCTTTCAGGTTGACAGAAAAAACAAAGATGGAACCTATTCTCTTAAAAAAGTAAAGGTTATCAGTAAACAAGATGAAATAGTTTTTCAGGAAGAAGATACAGGTGATAAAAATGACGCGCTGATAAAGAGAAAATTTGCAGAAAAATGTATTACAGGGATAGAAGTAAAAAATGATGCAGGACAGAAAGGATGGGTCTATTTCATCTATCCAGTAACAGGATTCGTAACAAAGAGTTATGTAAACTACGCTCAGGAAAACAGACTTGAAACTATTTCAACATCATATTATCAAGTAATCTATCCAGAGGGAAGTATCTTTTTTAATTCATTAAAAGCAACACCTTTTGCACTGGGAAATGATAAGAATATCATTGATAAGATGAAACTCCGTTTCCATATTAGAACATTTTTTGGAATTCAACTCAATAGAACTGAAGATGATCTCATTTTTAAATTAATTGGCGTCAAAAAAGGTAAAATAAGAATAATCAGAAAAACAGTTTCCCGATTAAAAGTTTTCCTGGGACTTAAAAGTCCCGCCGTATTAGTAGATAATTTCTACACCAGATACTATCTTGAAACTCCATCTTACCTCACCATACCGTTCAGATTATCCTATGTGGCAAAAGAAGCTCACTATATTCAGAGCATCTCATTTTCTCCAGAAATCCTCGGATCAAAGTACTACTGTAACGGATGTAAAAAACCTTTTATCTTTGATGGAAAAATGGAAAAAAATGAAAAAGATACAAAAGTGGAACCACTCAGATGGTCTGAAGTAACAGGAAAAAGTGGGAACTTCTTCTTTCTTGCAAGCTGGACAAAAGATTTACCTGTTACAAAAAATCTCTACTTCG
>JALTID010000053.1:0-450 GCA_027004335.1 bacterium | reverse complement strand
TCTCTTGAAAGATTTCCTGGAACCTATGAATTTGGCTATTACATTGGGAAGGTTCTCAAGTTAAAACCTAAAAAATATAAATTTTCCTTCTCCATTTTTGCAGTACCTGAAACAGGAAACAGAGGAGTGAAAACAGTACTAAGCTCACAGGGTACTGAATTTTCAGTAAATTCGGAAATCCTCTCTTCATGCAATCAGCGCCATTAGCTTGACACCTCTGCTAATTAACTATAATATTGATTGTAGCACAAGAGGCTTTAATAGTATGGTATAAAAGTTGCACTAACCATGTGGAGAAGAATTGTGCAGAGTAAGAAATTTGTAAGTCTTGTTGTCATCTTGTTACTTTTTATTACTTCATGTGGAGGAAACAAAGAGAGAAAAGGAGAAACCTGTGCTCCTGGTGTTTACATTGAGGGGCATTCAGGTTCTACTATTCAGCTTCAGGAA
>JALTID010000052.1 GCA_027004335.1 bacterium | reverse complement strand
ATGCTAAAAATACCCCTCAATTCAGGCTGTTGAAAAAGAGACTGAGGAGAGCCCAGAGAAAGTACAGAAAATATCAGGTGCTTCTTAACAAAACGGGTCAGCCTCCAAGGGCTGAATCAGAATAAAGAATGCCAGATTTCCATGATAAATTTGAGCTCTTAAAAAAAGGCCTAAAAAGTTTTGAATTTTACGATTCAAGTAATTCAGCATTAAATCTTGAAGGGCTTGTTGACGAAGATATTATGGAAAAAAGACATGTGCTGTTTCTTGGAATTTATTCAGAAAACGAGATATCCAATGCCCTCAAAAGATTCGGAATCATACAAGAGCTTGAAGAAAAAGGTTTTCAAAATATAAAGGTAAAATTAAAAATTGAAGATCCTTTTCACCAGGAAGTTTTAATCTACGACGAAGAAGAAACACCAGAATCACTCCTGTCACATTTTATTGCAAGAGAAGGAATAATAAAGCCTAAAAAAGATTCCCAAATTCCAGGGAAATTCAAAGACTGCCGCTACGAAGTGATAATAATTGAGTGGCTTTCCATGCAAAACCCCAGGGCTACCTTTACCAGAGAAAAGCCAAAACTACCCGGACAGCGATACCCGGGACTTGGAGTAGGAGAGAAGGTTATTGAAATGCTTTATACAATGGCAATAAATCTGGAAAAAGATGGAATTTTGAATTTCCCCGAATTTTTCCATAATGCTCAGCTCTACTGGAAACCATTTATGTTTTATGATCCGGTCACTGAAGGTATCTTTGAAGCAATGATAAGGGACCTCAATGCAGATCCACACTCCCTATCTGATAAATCATACGCCATTTTTTTTGATTGCCTCATCCACAGGGAGTCAGGAAAAATTTTTAAATGGTTTCGTGAAGAGTTAATTGCGCCGGTTTCTGAAAAATTGAAAAAATATTACGAATTCCCATGGTTCAAGGACACAGTTCTAAAAACAGCTTCTATGAACCACTTTTACATTGATTGGGAAAAGTTTAAAAGAATAAAAAACAATAAAAACATTTACGAAGTGGTATAGTAATGGAGGTCTATCTGATAATTGCTGACATGGATGGTGGTACAAATATATGGAGAAGAATCCAGACTTTTCAGGGAACAAATTCCTGGAAAGAGGCGAGATATGATTACCTTGATGATATAAATGCTGTAATTGATGCCATTGAGTACAGGTTTGAGTACCCTCTGATATATCTTTTAGATATCCACGAGGAGAGTTATAATTTTCCTAAAGAACCCACCGGAAGAAGTCTGATTTTCATCAATGGGATTCACTATGGAGAACTGCCTTTTTTTAAAAAATTTCCCAAAATTGAAGGGGCTTTCTTTGTAGGCTTTCATCCAGGACCGGGAGAGAAGGGGTTTGCACCTTATCTGTTCAAACCAAAGTTCAAAAAAATTCTTGTAAATGGAGAAACCTGGGGTGAACTGGAATACTTTGCCCTGATCCTTCATCTAAAACAATCCAAACTCCTTTTTGTTAGTGGAACAGAAGAAGTCACTAAAAAAGCAAAAGAGAAGTTCCCCTGGGTAAAAATTCTCACAGTTTCAAAGGAACCCGGTAAGTACAGGGGAAATGTTGCAGCTAAAAGATATGTGATGGGTGTCTGGGAAGAATATAGAGAAAAAATAGGAGAGGTTGATACCGAAAAGGCCTTGATCCCCGAAGGAGTAAAGACACCGGGAGAGGTGTTAATTCAAATGAAAGACTCATACAGAGCTTGGTGCTTGAAAATGTATGATTGTCAAAGAGAAAAAAAGACAATCAGATACTCTTTTGAAAAAGAAGAAGAACTTATCAACATCCTTTTTTTCCATTCTTATTTTAATAATTCATTTTCACCAGGCATTTCCGGGCTTAAACTTGCATGGCAGAATAATGTTAGAAACCTTAAAAGTAAGGGAATTATAAAAGGATTATAAAATGGAAAAAATCAATGTTGAAATACCACAACCATCAAGGATCAGATACAAAATAATTATAGGTGAGAACCTGCTTAGTAAGCTGCCTGAATTTATACCCGAAATCAAAAATGGAGTAAGAGTTGCTATAATTACAGACTCCATAGTAGAAAAACTTTACGGTGAAAACTTGTTAGAAACAATAATAAAACTTAATCCAAGGAACATGATATTTTCTTTTCCTGCAGGAGAAAAAAGTAAGAACAGGCAGATCAAAGAGTATCTTGAAGATGAAATGTTAATAGGAGGTTACGCCAGGGATTCAATCATCCTTGCACTTGGAGGAGGGGTAGTAGGAGATATAGCTGGATTCATTGCATCTACTTATTACAGAGGCATTCCACTTTATCAAATTCCTACCACAATTATCGCAATGACAGACAGCGCTATAGGAGGAAAAACAGGAATTGATACCGTTTATGGGAAAAATCTCATTGGAACCTTTTATCAACCATCAGGAGTTATTGCTGATATCGGAACACTGAGCACGCTACCAGATATAGAGTATTTTTCTGGTCTTGCAGAGGTATTAAAATATGGGCTAATTATGGACGAGGAATTCTTTCACTGGGTGGAGGAAAATAGAACGAAAATAACGGAAAAAAAGAAGGATATCCTTGAAGAAATGGTAACAAGAAGCTGTAAGAACAAAATAAAAGTTGTGGTTCAGGACGAAAAAGAATCAGGATTGAGGAAGATTCTAAATTTTGGTCATACCATTGGACACGCAATTGAGGTAACAAATGATTATAAAGTAAAACACGGGGTAGCAGTTGCATACGGGATGATAATTGAAACAATCATATCAAGAACTCTGGGACTTATTCCCCCTGATGAAGTTGAACACATTGCAAAGACTATTTATCAGATAGTAATAGAGAAAATTGGAGAAAAAATAGAAATAGTTCCCGAAAAAATTATCAATGCTGTGAAATATGATAAAAAAGTTAGAAAAGGGAAACCAGAATATGTTCTTCCTAAATCTACTGGAAAGGTGATAGATGATATAACTATTCCTGTAGAAGATGAAACCGTGTTAAAATCTATAGAAGAATTCTTATCAAAATGGGATGAGAAAAGAAGAAACTTCTAAGAATCAAATACCTGTATGACCAAATCCCCCTTTCCCTCTCCCCGTTTCCGGGATATCATCAACTATCTCCCATTTTATTTTGAATACAGGGGTTAAAACGATCTGAGCTATTCTATCACCAGGATGTATAATAAATTCTTCCGCACCCAGGTTTATGAGAATAACTTTAATTTCTCCTCTATAATCAGCATCTACTGTACCTGGAGTGTTAGGAAGAGAAACTCCATACTTTAAAGCCAGCCCACTTCTGGGACGTACCTGGATCTCATATCCTTCAGGAACAGCAACAGAAATCCCTGTTGGGATAACAGTAATTTGATGCGGCCTGATCAAAATATCATCCTCAATCACCGCATAAACATCCATACCACTGGAGAGAGGAGTAGCGTAATCAGGGAGCCATCCCTTTTTAAGAACCTCTTTTCGGAGAATTCTAACTTTCACAGGAATCTCTCTCAATCCCCAGAATCTCCCCTATCGTCACGCTTATAAGAATTGAGTTCTCTTATAGCCGCTTTTCTGCTTAACCTTGGACGCCCAAGATCGTCTAATTCAAGTACCTTCACCGGAACTCTATCCCCAACTTTTACAACATCCTCAACTCTCTCAACTTTTCTATCCTCTAACTGAGAAATATGAAGAAGCCCCTCTACTCCAGGAAAGAGTTCAACAAAGGCACCATAGGGAACAACCCTCTTCACCACACCATCGTAGATCTTTCCAACCTCAATCTCTTTTGTAACTTTTCTTATTTTATTTATTGCTATTTCAAGTCTTTCCATGGAAGGTGCATAAATAAGAACCTTTCCATCTTCCTGAATATCAATGGATACATCTGTTTCACTTATTATTTTTTTAATTGTCTTTCCCCCGGGACCTATTAGATCTTTTATTCTTTCAGGACTGATACTAATAGATTTATATCGGGGTGCAAATTTACTTATATCTGATCTGGGTTCCCTGATAATTTCCCTCATTTTTGAAAGGATATAAAGCCTCCCCTCCCTTGCCTGCTGAAGAGCTTTTCCAAGGATATCCATTCCTATGCCTTTAATCTTTATATCCATCTGAATGGCAGAAATACCCTCATCATTTCCAGCAACCTTAAAATCCATATCTCCCAGGTGATCCTCGTCACCTAAGATATCACTTAATATTATGAATTCATCATCTTCTTTGAACAATCCCATAGCTATTCCAGCTACATCTGATTTAACAGGAACTCCTGCATCCATAAGTGAAAGAGAAGCTCCACAAACCGTTGCCATAGAGGAAGAACCATTAGACTCCATTATATCTGAGACAACTCTTATTGTATAGGGGAACTCTTCTTCGGAGGGTAATGCAGGCTTGATCGCTCTTTCTGCAAGTGCACCATGACCAATTTCTCTTCTTCCTGGTGCCCTAAGGGGTCTTACTTCACCAACGCAAAAAGGTGGAAAATTGTAATGAAGCATAAATTTTTTAAAACTTTCTCCTTCCAGGGAATCAATTAACTGTTCATCTTCCCTGGTCCCAAGTGTAGTGGCCACAAGCGATTGAGTCTATCC
>JALTID010000051.1 GCA_027004335.1 bacterium | reverse complement strand
AATAAATTCAATCTCATTCTTTAACTAACCCTGAATTTTTCCAAAAAATCAAGACCAAAAATATCTTCTGATAAAAAGTTTTTGACTCAATTGCTATTTAATGTGTTACTTTAAGGAAGATATTTTTGGTCCTCTTATTGCTTGACAAAATACCAATAACACATATCTCTTTGACACAAATCAGAATTTCTTATAATTTAAATATATGATTAAGAAAATTACCGTGCTATTCTTATTTCTATTCATAATCTCCTGTGCCTCCCATGGCAAAAAACAAACTCCACAACAAACGAGCGAACAGAATCTCCTTCCCCCTCTTACTCAGCCTGAAAAGGGTCCAGGGGGAAGCAACTACTCCTACTCCAGTGTGGATATGACTTTCACTGGAGAAGGAGCAGAGAGGGTAGATATCTTCTTTCCCCACAATCTTACATCCCCCGTACCCGTTGTAATATTTATACATGGCTATTCTGCTATTTCCCCTACCTACTACCAGTACTGGATCTATCACATAGTTAAAAAAGGGGCAGTGGTAATCTACCCTTATTATCAAACATTCTTAGCGGTAACGCAGGAGAAGATGTATCAAAAACTTGTCACAGATGTGGTAAGAGGTTACCATCTCATAGAAAAATCCAGCCTGCCCATTATTACCAGCGGAGTTGGTATGATTGGTCATTCCCTTGGAGGAGATTTTGCAGTAAAACTGGCAACAGATATAGAAGATTACGGCTTACCCACCCCTCTTTTTGTCTTCTCCGTGGAACCGGGACCAGCGGGATTTGTACCAACGATTGACTTTGATAAGATCCCATCAGCAGCAAAGTTAGTTTCTCTGTATGGGGATCAGGACTTTGTTGTGGGAAGCTACTCCGCAAAGAGGATTTTCTACTCAGCTAAAAATATACCAAAAGCAAACAGAGTATTAATAGCTCTTCACACAGATTATAGGAAAGATTATTCCCTCACAGCCAGCCATTTTTCACCTCTTGCCTCAGGAGATGAAACAATAGATGCTTTTGACTGGTATGGATTCTGGAAATGGTCTGTGGCTCTTATGAATTGTTCTTTTTACAATCAGGAATGCGATTTTGTATTAAAAGATACTGAGAATGCAAAATTTATGGGTAAGTGGTCTGATGGCACTCCCGTAAAACAGCCTGATTTTATCTACAATGATAAATGAAAAAGGAGTTAAAGGCCTTAATAATCGGTGGGGGCCCCGCAGGGTTACTGGTAGGACTTACTTTTTCCAGATTTGCCCCTGAGTTAAAAAGAGAAATTCTCATATTTGAAAAGGAAAAATATCCCCATTTTAAACCCTGTGGTGGTGCAATTACCCCTGAGGGAGTGAAAATTCTTAAAAAGTTCAGACTCTCCTATGATAAAGGGATCCTATTCAAATCTGTTAAAATCGTTGCAGCTGAAAGATCTCAGATCTATACAGGGGATAAAGATGGGTTACTTGTGGATAGAAGTGATTTTGATAGATGGTTAGCCCTTAAGACGAGAGAAAATGGTATAGAAATAATGGAAAATTGTCCAGTGAAAGATCTAAAATATGATGGTAGAAGATGGGAAATTGCAACAGGATGCGGGAATTTCGCAGCAGAAATTATCATTGGTGCTGATGGGATAAGAGGAATTACAAGAAAAATCCTTCCCCTTAAGGGTAAAATTGTCCCCCTTAAAATGGGGGTATTAGAAGATAAAGAAAAACCTGATATTCCAGTTTTTGATTTCTCAATAAATGGGAAACACCGGTGTGGGTATCGCTGGGAATTTCCCTCACCAGGGGGAGTCAACAGTGGAATCTATCTCTTCTCAGGAAAATTCAAAAAAGAGGAGGACTTCCCCTACGGTTATGCGGAACATCTCTACTCACCATGGAATCCTCTCTGGGCGCAGGGAATAATCCTCGCAGGGGAAAGAGTAGGAGTGGATCCTCTGCTTGGGGAGGGGATCGCACCTGCAATGGAAATGGGGATCTTAGCAGCGAGAGCAGTTATTTTTGCACTGAAAAAAGGGATTAACATCTTTCCCCACTACTACCAATCCTTCTACAGTTCAAAAACTGGTAAAAAATTACGATTCAACCTTGTTCTCGCTCAGAGACTCTACGGAAAACACCCTGAATACTGGAATACACTTATAACAGAAAATGATCTATTCCCTAAAACTGTATCTCGCTATAATTATTATGGAGAATTATACAAACATCAGTTGGATATTATAAAAATTTTACTATACCAGTTTGTGAAAAAAGGTCTCCCCCGAAACCTATAATTTCCCCTCAATATAATCAATCACTGTCTTATAAAGTTCTTCTACCATTTCTTCCTCTTTGACTTTTTTATAAGGCTTACCCCTTACATATATAAGTCCCATATGCCTACCCCCTGCCAGAGCAACATCAGCCTCTGCAGCTTCACCGGGACCATTTACCACACATCCCAGGATGGAAACTGTAATGGGTTCATCTATGTCCTTCAATCTCTCCTTCACCTTCTTTGTAAGAGAGATAACATCTATTTCTATCCTCCCACAGGTGGGACAGCTGATAATATTTATACCCCTTGTTCTCAAGCCCAGTGATTTCAATATTTCATAGGCAGTATCAACCTCTTTCACAGGATCATCAGTCAGAGAGACCCTGATAGTATCTCCTATTCCCTCTGACAGGAGGATTCCGAGACCCACAGATGATTTGATGATCCCTTCAGGTACAGGTCCAGCTTCTGTTACACCAATATGAAGGGGATAATCCACCTCTTTTGAAAGTAATCTGTTGGATTCCACAGTATCAAGAACTCTGCTGGATTTTATGGAAATTTTAATGTCAAAAAAATCCATATCCTCTAACATCCTGACATGCCTGATAGCACTTTCCACCATCGCCTGAGGAGATGGATAACCATACTTTTCTAAAAGATCTTTCTCCACAGAGCCTGAATTAACTCCTATTCTTATAGGTATCCCATAATCTTTAGCAATTTTTACCACTTCTCTAACTCTTCCTCTACCACCGATGTTTCCCGGATTTATTCTGATTCCCTTCGCCCCCGCTTTAATAGACTCAATTGCAAGTTTATGGTGAAAATGGATATCAGCAATAATGGGCAATGAAGATTCGGCAGTTATCTTCTTCAAAGCGGCAACCGCTTCCATGTCAGGGACAGCTACCCTTACTATTTCACAATTAGCTTCAGCTAATCTGTTTATCTGCTCCAGGGTGGACCTGACATCTCTTGTATCTGTGGAAGTCATTGATTGAACTCTAACAGGAGCATCACCACCTATGGTAACCTCCCCCACTCTGATCTGTCTTGTTTTTTTCCTCTCTATCTTCATACAACTTCCCTTCTAAAAACTTTCCTGATAAATTGACCTGTGTAGCTCTTCTCATCTCCTGCCAATTCCTCAGGAGACCCTGTTGCCACAACATAACCACCATCCTCTCCTCCTTCAGGCCCCAGATCAATGATGTAGTCCACAGATTTTATAACATCTAAATTGTGCTCAATTACAATAACTGTGTTTCCCGCATCCACAAGCCTCCGAAGCACATTAATCAGTTTCTTTACATCGTCAAAATGAAGACCTGTGGTTGGTTCATCCAAAATATAAACATTGTTTCCAGTGTTTCTCCTTGAGAGTTCCTTTCCAAGTTTTATCCTCTGAGCTTCTCCTCCGGATAGTGTGGTGGAAGGCTGACCCAATTTAATATAATCAAGTCCCACATCCTCCAGCAACTTTAATTTTCTCAGGATTTTTGGATGATTCTTGAAAAACTCCACAGCCTCGCTCACGGTCATATCAAGAACATCCGCAATATTTTCCCCCCTGTACTCCACCTCAAGTGTCTCTCTGTTGTATCGTTTACCCTTACACTCATCACACACCACATACATATCGGGGAGAAAGTGCATCTCAATCCTTATATATCCCTCTCCCTTACACGCCTCACATCTACCTCCAGGAACATTAAAACTGAATCTACCTTTCTTATAACCCCTAGCTCTTGACTCAGGAAGGAGTGCAAAGAGCTCTCTGATGGAGTCAAAAACACCTATATAAGTGGCAGGATTTGATCTTGGTGTCCTTCCTATGGGGGACTGATCCACATTTATAACTTTTTCTACAAATCCATCAATTATGATCTCTTCAACCTCCTCTGAAGAAAAGTTCCTCTTTCTTCTGTAAACCATCTTTTTTAAAGCAGGATAGAGAAGGTCAACAATCAGACTGCTCTTCCCCGAACCAGAAACACCTGTGATCCCTACAAACAATCCCATGGGTATATCCACATCAATATTTTTTAAGTTGTGGGTTTTTGCTCCTCTTATCCTGACATACCCTTTTGGCCTTTCCCTCCTTTTTTCAGGAACCGGAATAAACATCTTCCCGGAAAGATACCTGCCGGTAAGGGACTTCTCACTCTTTTCCACTTCTTCCATACTTCCTGTAACCACCACATACCCACCATTCTCCCCGGCTCCAGGTCCCAGATCCACAATGAAATCTGCACTTCTTATGGTGGATTCATCATGCTCAACCACAATTACCGTGTTTCCGAGATCCCGCAGATTCTTCAAACTCTGAATGAGTTTATCCACATCTCTGGGATGAAGGCCAATACTGGG
>JALTID010000050.1 GCA_027004335.1 bacterium | reverse complement strand
ATTCTCTGGTTCTTCTACCCTTTTTGTGGAGAGTAGCGGAGCTCAGCTCCTTTTCCTTTTTAGGAGCAACAACAGCGATTTTAACATTCTTACCTGTTCCAGCAGAATTTATTTTTTTCTCAGCAGCTTTTTGTATCACTTTAACGACAGAAGGAGTAGTTGAGGCAACCTTTTTTTGCTTCTTAGCGGCGGCGACAACCCCTGCAGAGCTTTTACTCTTTCCCAGAACAAAGTAAGCGCCTGTTGCACCTCCAATAATAATAAGAAGAATCACAATAATTAGAACAGGAGATTTCTTCTTTACAGCGGCTACCTTCTCCTCTGCAAGAGAGGATTTTTCCTCAGTAACCCCTTTTTCAAAAAGAAATTCTTTTTTCAAAGGTGCCTCTTCTTTTTTTTCCTCCCCCATTCTTTCCTCCTCAGCTTCCTCTTCTTCAAATAAAGGAGTAGGTTTTTTCTCTTCCTCCTCCTTCTTAAGTGGTGCTTCCTTCCTTTTGGGGAAAAGTATAGCTTTCTTCTTTTTCACAGCATTTGCAAGCTCTTTGATATTGCCTTCTTTCCCTGCAGCCTTTGAAAATTCAAGGTGGAATTCCTCCATACAGCAAAATCTATTATCAGGGTCTTTATCAAGAGCTTTAAGAATAACCTTATCAATATCCTCAGAAATATCACCATTTATTGAAGAAGGAGGAGATGGTTCAGCTTTTGGTATGATCCCTGTGAGCATCTCATAAGTTATTACTCCCAGCGCGTAAATATCAGCTTTAAAGGTGATTTTCTCAGGGTCAGTTATATACTCTGGTGAGAGATAGTAATAAACATCCCCCAACCCTAACTGAATTGAAACAAAATCCTGTGGAGGGACCACCTTGCTAATAACATAATCAGTAACTTCCACCCCTGAAGAGGTAACCATAACATTTTCCGGTTTCAGGTCCCCATGATAGCTAAACTTATGGATCTCTGACAATGCTTTTGCAATACCATCAAAAATGGGGAAGATTTCATTCACAGAAAAAAATTGCTTTTTATTCTTCTTTGCATTTATAATTCTTCTCAAATTGATACCTTCAATATACTGCAAAACCACATAGGGGACACCTTTAAACTCATTGAGCTCGTAATATTTAACAAGGCTTACATGCTCAACTTCAAGGACCTTACTGTGTTCTTCAAAAAATTTATTTCTTATCTCCTGATCTTCACAGAATTCCCTGTTTAGCATCTTAACAATGGAGATCATATCATACTTTGTATCATACACCTTGAAAACTGTCCCAATGCCACCTGACCCTAATTTTTCCCTGATTTCAAAGCGATCTTTTACTAAATCTCCTTCACGAAGAGATTCCGGATCAAGGATATTCTTTGCATCAATTTTTAAAATAGGTTTTAAAATCTGCCCGCAGTAAGGACATACTTCAGCATCATCAGGAACTTCCTGTAAGCACCTGAAACATTTCACACCAATGCCTCCAGATTTTCCATTCTTTATTGAAAATAGCACAAGAAAGTCACTTATGCAAGTGTGTAGTGAAGAGATTTTTTGATATAATATTATCCATGCAGTACCTCACTGAACTTTCATTGTTTATTGCAATTTTTCTCATGAGCTACTTTCTAAGCATGTTTTTAAACCCATTTGCCATTGAAATAGCAAAAAAATTCAAGATCCTGGATTTACCAAATATCAGGAAAATCCATTCAGATCCAACTCCAAGATGGGGAGGAGGTGCAATTTTTACCGCTTTTATTATAACAATTCTTATTTTTCCAATAAATTCACCTATTACAATTGCCACTGTAGTTGGCGGAGTAATAATTTTTATTGCTGGTTTTATTGATGATTTAAAAGGCCTAAGGCCCATCTGGAAACTGTTTTTCCAGATTATCGCAGCAACCTGTTTTGAGCTAATTTCTGGAGTAACTTTTTCAACAATAAGTTTACCTTTTATCGGAATAACCTATTTTTCTAAAATAGTAGCATACCTGTTAGGAATATTGTGGATCACTGGAGTAATAAACGCATTCAATCTTATTGACGGACTGGATGGTCTTGCCAGTGGATTAGCTCTCATTGCTCTGGGAGGTTTAATTTTTACAGTTCCTGATAAAAGTATATTAATACTTGCCATTGCACTAGCCGGGAGTATTCTTGGATTCATACTCTTTAACTATCCTCCAGCTATGGAATTTATGGGAGACACCGGTGCTCTTTTTATAGGTTATATTATCGGAACTTTAACCCTTGCAGCATCGGGGAAAACATACACCTTTTTTTCCATATTTCTTCCCCTGAGTTTGATACTTATACCTGTTCTTGATATTACATGGGCCTTTACCAGAAGAATTTTAAATGGAGGGAATCCCTTTCAGGCTGACAAATTGCATATTCACCACAGATTACTGATGATAAATTTTGAAAAGAGGGAAGTACTCGTCTTACTGCTATTAAGCAGTGCTATAATAGCTCTAATGGGGATCTTCTTTAGCATGCTTAAAAGTCTTCTTATACTGGTTTCTCTACTTATTTTAGCCTCAGGTTTTATTATTTTTATTCTATCTGCATATGATTATTTTAGAATTCCTCAGCTCTTAAATGATCTAAGAGTTTTTCTGGAAAAACTTGAAGAGAAAAAATCAACGAAAACAAAACCTGTAATCCTGGAAGCTCTGGCACTAACGCTGATTGGAGGATACTACGGCTGGATCATATGGCGTGTTTTTGGATTGCAGCATTTCGTAACTCAGGTTGATCTCGTTTTTCTCCTCATCATACTGGGGACATCATGGATAACATATAAGTTCAAGAGAAAAATTGGGGTAGTTCTCTTTATGTCAGGCATATTTTTACTCTTTAACTTTATTTTTTACCTGCTTAAGTTGCCTGATTTCCCTATTTTATATGCTAAAAAGGATATTATTCTACTAATAATAGCTCTCTTTCTTATATTTGAAATATTTCATCTACTCTATATCCAGGTCCTGATACCATATCCAGAGGATGTGCTTTTTCTTTACTTTCTAACAGTGGCAACAATTTATATGATAAACTACACATCAGCATGGTGGACACTACCGGTAGTAACAGGAATTATGTATACGGGTGTAAAATTATTTTTCATAAAAGCTGATGAATGGTTTAATAAAAAGGAGAAATCTCCGCAGGAGCGGGAGGAATAAATATGAACAATATTATCCTTATTGGTGCAAATGGACAGTTGGGAACAGATTTAGCTTTAACAGGAGAGAGAAAACCGCTTTTTCCTCTGAATTATCCTGAAATTGATATAACAAAAAAAGAGAAGACATTGAGGAAGCTAAAAGAATTAAATCCCGCAACTATAATAAACACAGCTGCTGTAACAGATACTGGATACTGTGAGGATAACCCTGCTCTTGCGTTTCAGGTAAATGCATCTGGGGTTAAAACCATTGTAGAATTCTGTAGAGAAAATAACTGCACCCTGATCCACATAAGTACAGATTATGTCTTTGATGGAGAAAAAATTAAAATAAAAGAGCCCTATACAGAAGAGGACCTACCCAATCCAATAAACCTCTATGGGATCAGTAAATATGCTGGGGAATTTATCGTTAAAAATTACTTAGAAAAATACTACATATTCCGTGTGGCAAGTTTATATGGTAAAGCAGGTGCATACGGTAAAGGTGGGAATTTTGTTTACTCTATTTTAGATCGGGCTAAAAAAGAGGGAAAATTGAAGGTGGTAAATGATGTATATATGTCACCTACCTACACAATGGATGTGGCAAACAAGCTTTGGGAAATTATAGAGAAAGAGAAACTACCCTACGGGGTATACCATATGACCAATCAGGGAATTGCAACCTGGTATGATTTTGCAAAAGCCATTATAAATTATGCTGGAATAGACTGTGAAATTGAACCTGTATCCCACAAAGAGTTCCCATCAAAAATTAATCGTCCCCTCTGGTCACCCCTTACAAGTAAAAAAGGTACCAATCTACGACCATGGGAACAGGCATTGTATGACTTTATAAAAAGTCTTGGTTAAAAAATTAACTGTAAACTTTATTCCACAAGTCCTGCAGATATTTCTGCTTATCTCTTACCCACTGGATATTGTCAAGATACCATTTGATTGTTTTTTCTATACCTGTTTCAAAATCAGTTTTAGCCTTCCAGCCAAGCTCTTTCTGGATTTTCTCTGTATTTAATGAATATCTAAAATCATGGCCGGGCCTGTCTTTTACAAATTTTATGCTTTTCCCGTTCACACCCAGGATTCTAAGCAGATTTTTCACGACGTCTATATTTCTCTTTTCCGCGCCGCTGCCCACGTTATACGCTTCTCCCGCATCGCCTTTTTCCAGAACGGAAAAAACCGCATCCGCGCAGTCGGAAACGTAAAGCCACTCCCTGACGTTTTCGCCTCTGGCGTAAACGGGAACTTTTTCCCCGGCGAGAGCTCTCTGTATTACAACGGGAATGAGTTTTTCCGGAAACTGCCACGGGCCGTAATTATTGCTCGCCCTGACAATGACGACGGGGAGTTTGTATGTTCTGAAATACGCCTGCGCGAGCATGTCCGCGGCGGCCTTGCTCACGGAATACGGCGAATTCGGCTCAAACGGTGAACTTTCCGTAAATTTTCCTTTTTCGATTTCGCCGTAAACCTCGTCC
>JALTID010000049.1:2294-4685 GCA_027004335.1 bacterium | reverse complement strand
AATTGCTTCCCCTTTGGTGCTATAGAAGGATCAATATTTGATGTAAACATCCCAAAAGCTATGGGAGTATCAAAGTAAATCAGCCCCTTCTCTTTTGAAACTCTTTTTTTTAAAGTAATATCCACCGCTATCCCGGAAGTAGGAACAAGATTTTTGGCTCTTTTCACATATTCTTCAGGAAAAAGCTTCTCCTCAAGAATCTCCCATATATACTGGACCGGGATATTGATTATAACATTCTTCCCTGCTATAAATGAGCCATCTTCAAGAATAACCCCTTTTGCCTCACCCTTTTCAATGCCAACACTGTTTACCTTTGTAGAAGTTGCTACTTCACCATTTTCTCTAATTTTATTTACAAGAAAATCAAGAAGAGGTTTCCACCCACCTAAGGGATACATGACAGATTTTCCACTCTTAAGAACCTTACCCATATTAAAAAGAAGCTCTCCTGTAGAAGCCTTGTCCATAAAAGGGCATACCAGCATGGAAGAGGCAACTAACTCAAAATAAGTCCTTAACCCACTTTTGATTTCTCTTGCATCAAGCCATTTTTCAACAGGCACATGAAGTATATCTATCCATTGATCCTTTATCTTTCTGAGGCTAACAAGAAGAGGAACACCCTTAAGTTTCTCTGAGACACTCAGCATCCTCGTATTTATAAAATCAGAAGGGCCAGTGGGGAATATATATCTTTTTCCGCTACGATAAAGGTATGAGGTCCCAAGATTAAGAAACTTTACTTTATGTCCCATCTTTCTAAAGGTTGAAGCTATGGCACTTTCAGGTCCAAATCTTATCAGATGAAGTCCATTATCTATCTTAAATCCATCCCTTTCCAGAACAAAAGCTCGTCCGCCTAAGCGGGAGTTTTTCTCAAAAACTGCTACCTTTGATCCTCTATGAACAAGCAATGCGGCGATCTGGAGGCCATTAATACCTCCTCCAACAATAATATAATCAAACATTTTTACCTCTGTAGCAAAAAGGATTCAGGATCACATGGTCTTCCCTCAAAATCCACTTCAAAATAAAGAAGCGGTTCAATCAATCTTCCAACATTTCCAGTAACAGCAAAAACCTCTCCCTTTTTCACAGAGTATCCCACTGGATACTTCACCAAATCAATATGACCATAAATCGTTTCAAGACCATAACCATGGGAGATTTTCACAACCCTGCCAAATCTGGCACTTCTACCAATATAAATTATTTTCCCTGCTGCGGCAGCCCTCACCTTTGAACCAAAAGGGGTAACAATACCTATTCCATTATGTTGCTCCACTTTCTGAGTAAAAGGATCCTTGTATTCCCCAAAGGGGATAGCAACCTCTCCTGTAACAGGCATATAATTGGGTATCCATTGGTAAGGAGAATATGGAGAAAGAAAAACTCTATAAAGATCATTCCCCACTTTTTCAAGATTCTTCACAGATTCTCCTATCTGCTCAAGAGATTCTTCAGCACTATTTATTACATTGGAGTCATACCAACCTGTAAAATTTCCACCTTCCCACGGCTTGTGATCTTTTGAAAGAGATAACCTCCACAATTTTTCAGCGGAAAGATCCAGGAGTTTTTTATCTTTTAAAAGCGAAAAAGTGGTCCTTCTCATAAAAACTTTACTCTCCTCAACTTCTCTTTTTAGACTCAGATACTTATTGTATCTATCTGCAAAGAAAAAATTTAATCCCACAGAACTAACAAACACAAGAAGAAAAATAATAAGCGAATATTTAAAAAATCTAACCTTTTCAGAAGACAGAGAGAGCTTTCTCTTCCTATCTTCTGAAAAAAGGTAAATAGTAATCCCCCTCTTATCCTCTTTCTTCAACATCTTCCTCCATCAAGGTCTTCCAAAATCTATTAAAATAATCTATTCCTGACCATAGAGCTAAGATCACTGCAAAAACTACAAATACATTTCCCCACACTCTCCCATTCAGAATCCAGAGGTCAGTCCAGTAAATATAACCTCCAAGGGTTAACAACTCGGAAAGAGTTTTGAGTTTTCCAGACCATGCAGCAGCAATAACTACACCCATTTCCGCTGCGATACCCCTCAATCCGGTTACAGCAATATCCCTCCCTACAATGATTACCGTGATCCAGCCAGGAACTCTTCCAAGGTCAGTAAGCATGATAAAAGAAAAATCTATCAGAAATTTATCAGCCAGGGGATCAAATAATTTACCAAAATTGGTTACCCAGTTGTAATGTCTTGCAAGATACCCATCCACATAATCGGAAACAGCAGCAATAACAAACAAAATTAGACCCACCCAGTTCCATGGAAAAAGTTGATCATCTGGAAGTCCCTTTTCCAGAGTTAGTAGAACTACAAGAGTTAATGCTATCAGTATCCTGAGTATGGTTAGGGTATTGGGG
>JALTID010000049.1:0-2284 GCA_027004335.1 bacterium | reverse complement strand
ATTCAGTATTTTTTCTTTTTTAGACATTTTTACTCCACTTTGAAAAAAACCACTCCCTTACCTGAAAGTTCTACCTGAAAATTCCCGGCCGAATCCTCAACAAAAGCAGGTAGGATGTCTCCTCCCCACCCGATAAAGGAATTTAGAGGAAGATAAATAGGTTCTTCCTCAAGAGATAATTTATACACCTCTCCATCGGTAACAACGACCACTGATCCTTCTCCCCGAAACTGGACAAGATACAGATCATCCCCTTCACCAGGGGAAGGGAGTCTTCCATTCTCCCACTTAAGCTCCCCACTAAAAGCATAAACCAACCTTTCATGGAAATAAAATGGAAAATCTCCAGTTAATGAAAAGAAATGA
Source organism: bacterium (assembly GCA_027004335.1). Taxonomy (GTDB): domain Bacteria; phylum JALSQH01; class JALSQH01; order JALSQH01; family JALSQH01; genus JALTID01. Next base: position 1,918 of record JALTID010000049.1, on the reverse strand, counting down.
ACATTTTTAGAAGGATTAAAAATCACCTTTCCTCCATTTCCCGAAATCTCATGAATTATCCCATGAGCAGAAGAAAAATAGGTCTTTAGCTCCTTACCTTTGTATTTTTTGTACTTTGGCATAAACTCAATATCCCCACTTCTAATCAAGATATCCTTAACAACTGAGAAACATGGCCCTAACTCAAGGGAACATATTACTAAGTTATCCACCACTCTAATAGAACCTTCTTCCCCAACTTTGTCAAGATCCTTACCCGGATACTTAATCCCTTCCTCATCCGAAATAACCTCTATTGTGTTCAATAATTTATCAAGTTTATCTCTACTTATTTCAGAGGAAGTCGTACTCAATTCCTTTGAAAATTCCTCTTCCTTGCTGCTAACAACTACTTCCTCAAAACTCTGCCCCTTTTCCTCAACTTCTGGAGTAAGAGAAGTTAAAATCCCTTCCATTTTCTCAACCATTCTGGGAGAATCACCTAATTTAAAAGCATCTCTCGCTTTTTGATAGAGATTTAGATTAGCATAAGAAAGACCAAGGTAATTGTAAGCTTTCCTATGATGAGGATTTAACCTCACCGCCTTCTCAAGAACCCTTACCGCTTCAAGAGAATCCCCTTTTTTCAAATATGCAAGACCCAGATTTACCAAAAGAGGTACCTCGTTAGGATACTCTTCTACAAGGTCCCTAAAAATATTAATGCTTTCATTATAATCTTCTAACTGGAAATAAATCAATCCAAGAAGGTTTCTTGCTGCAGGATCCGAAGGATGTTCTTTAAGAATCTCTTCTACTAGGACTCTTGATTCTGGCAAGTTACCACTTTCAAGTAATTTTTTTGCTTCAAGTATTCTTTTGTCCATTTTACTTTTTGACCAGATGAGCAAGACTTCTGGCGATATAAATTCTGTAATAGTAGAAAACTTTCCTGATGTAATTTTTGGTTTCTGGGATATCAGGAACCCCGCCATTCTTAAGAACACGCAGACTCCCTGCATTATATGCAGCAAGAGCTTTTGAGTAATTCCAGCTAAATTTATCCAACAGATATCTAAGGTATCTCACCCCTGCGTAAATATTTTCCACAGGTGACCAGAGATTCGTCACTCCAATCTTTCTAGCAGTCTCAGGCATTAATTGCATTAATCCAACTGCGCCCGCTGGGGAAACAGCATAAGGATTAAAATTGGATTCCGCCTTTATAACTGCTTTAATCAATTCAAAGGGTATAGAAAATTCTTTAGAGTATATTCTAATTATAGGATCATATCTGTTTTCGTTAAGTGATAATTTCCTGTGAGCCTGATGAATAATTTTCTTTGCCTTTTCAATAGGGATAAAAGGTTTGTATTTTTTCAAATTAGTTGGCGTATCAGTAAAATGGATTACCCCTTTACTATCCACATAATAAAAAATTCCATCTCCATTACCTTTCTCAACATATGCTAACATTATTACTACAAAAACTAAGGCTAAATAAACTTCTACCTTCATGCACTTTCAGTTTAACACAGGATTCTTACCATTGCAAGAGGCTCTGTAGTAAAAACTATCTTGAATGTCCTCCACTTTTTTCTCTTTTCTTTTTTCTATATTTCCCATAAGAATTACGCCATATTTTACCGCGTCGTGACCTTCTATCACCTTTCCCCATTTTCACCTCCAGCTTTTTGGTAATATCATACAGAAGAAATCTTTTCTTTTCAAGAGGAAGACTTATTCTGGTCAAGACATATTCCCTACCTTGATTTAAACAAAGGCAAAACCGCCATCTAAACCAAGAAGCTACTTCAGAGAGGAAGGAGAAACCTCAACAATGGAAAAATCTTCATCTAAAATTAAATTATAAATTTCTACCGTCCCTCACCTATCTCAGGGATATTCAATTATAAATGTTACAGGCCCATTATTGAGG
>JALTID010000048.1 GCA_027004335.1 bacterium | reverse complement strand
CATGTTGTCCATTGCCTCAGATTTTCTGTCTGTATATGAATCTACAAGATTTTTTCCTATCAATTTTAATGCTTCCCTGCAGTATGCGTCAGTTATTGGACTGGCTGATTTAGATGTAAAAGCCTCAATGGCATGAGAAAGGGCATCAAAACCGGTATTTGCAACGGTATTTGCTGGCATTGTGTAGGTTAATTCAGGGTCAACAATGGAGACTGTGGGGTATATGCTCTCTGTGGAAAGGGCTAACTTGGTTTTTTTATTATCGTCACTGATCACAGCATACTTTGTTGCCTCGCTACCTGACCCAGAAGTTGTAGGTGAGCAGATAATGGGGTAGGCGTCCATCACATTTATCTGGGGGTTACCAAGAAGTTCTTTCACAGATTTTTTCTGTTTTGCGGAGATACTGACTGCCTTTGCTAAATCCATAGCACTGCCCCCACCAACTGCTACCACAATATTTAAATTATTTTTTAATATCAACTCTTTTGCCTCATCTACCTGCTCAACAGAGGGGTTCTCTCTCACATTGTTAAAATGTATTACTTTTTCTATCTTATTTGTTTTCTCAAAGGATTGTAGAATATTCTCCAGTACTCCAGTTTCTTTCAGATGCCTCTTTCCAGTGATAAAAAGCACCCTACTGCCATTCCTTGCAGTGTATTGTGCTATCTTTTTAATACTCCCCTTTCCAAAAATTATTCTAATGGGTACATAGCATTTGAAGTCCATTAAAACCTCCATAGATTTTGTTTCTGAATTTCCGCAGTTTGATTTTATTTATTATATCAAATTTGAAATGGTATAGAATAATTGATTTAGGTAAATTGTATCACTCTGTTTCCAACCTGCAGGACAGGATGGAGATCTATGGTTTCTCTTCTCTTTATTAAAAAAGATCTTGAAGAAGAAATTATATTTAATTTTTTTAAATAAAAATTTTTGTGGTATAAAGAAATTTTTATTTAAAGAATGGCAGTGTGGCATTAACATATTGCATGGCTAATATTATGTAATGCTTTGCTCTGGATGTGGAGGCATATTCAGTATACTTTTTAATGTATAGAAAATGCCTGCCAGGAGAATAATTGCAATGGTAATAATGATGAATAGTTTTTTCATAATGTGCTTTATTTTGTTAATTTGTAAAGGGAAATTAATGAGTTGTTAAGGATTCACCTTAACCTAATTAAGAATTTCCCCTGACTTTCTGTTGCTCTCATCTCCCCTGTAACATCAAGGAAAAAATAAAACGATTTTTTATTGACATTCTCCTGATTTGCATTTAGAATTTTAATTAAAAGATGAAGAAACTTATTCTCCTCCTCATCATTTTGCTGGGAGGGTTGATTTATGGAGAGGTGCTTTATTCTTTTGATTACAGGTTGTATGATCCTGAGAAACCTGTAACTGAGAAATTTATACCTACATTGAAGGACATAGAGAATCCAAAATTTGAGAAATGGATTATCGTCCAGCTTACGCAGGAACTTAGGAAAAATCCTAAAAATTTTGATCTTCACAGGATACGACTTGATTATATTTATTATCTCTGGGAAGTTTCTCCCTCAAAAGATGAAAAAAAAATAGTTAAGTATGGTGTAAACGCGGTGAATGAACTATGTAAATATTTTCCCAACCATCCTCACTGCTACTTAAGCAGAGCAATAATGCTTTCACTCTTAGGGCTTGAACTTGGACCATTAAATACTCTTGAAGAGGTTCCTCGGGTTATAAAATTGTATCAGAAAGCCGCTGCAATGAATCCCACATGGTTCTACTGTTTTGCTGTACGGAATCTTGGTCGCTTGTATTTTAAACTTCCAGGTTTTCCTGCCAGTGTTGGAGATTATGATAAGGCAGAGAAGTATCTCAAGAGGGCATACAGATATTGTCCAGATCATCCTGATATTTATGTTTATCTGGGTGATCTCTACTACATTCAGGGGAAGAAGAAAAAAGCAATTGAATTTGTGAAGAAGCTGTATACCTTAAAGCCAAGAACCTGGTTAGAAAAGATTGTTCTTCAGTGGACATTGCGGACTGTCCCGGTGATAATAAAGAAATATGAAACCGGTACATACGATAAGTACAACTGGGATTATCTGCTGGATCCCTCCAGACATCCTGAGAAATATAAAAAGAAGAGAAAGAAGTAGGTAGGTTTTTTTAAATCTTCTCTGGAGAGAGAGCAGGATTTTTTGCGATTTTCTTATATATGAAAAGTAAGTTATGGCTTGTAGAGTTTCATCAGCTTTGGTTCTGTCAACTTTTGATCGGTTGACAAATAGCTAAATTTCAATAAAATAATTCTTGGTTTCCCCGGTAGCTCAATCGGCAGAGCGGGTGGCTGTTAACCATTAGGTTGCAGGTTCGAGTCCTGCCCGGGGAGCCATTTTTATAGTATTTTTTTTCTGTCTGTTCCTTTTCTTTTTTCCCATTTTCCGTTAAAATTACTTTAAAATTAAAATATTATGGAGAGAGGGTTATGCCAGATGATATTTTCATTGACGGTTCAGATGTGATGGTGCTTTTGATTCATGGTTTTACTGGTACCCCTGCAGAATTAGAGTATGTGGGAATGGAGTTAAACCACAGAATGGGCTGGTCAGTTTCTATCCCCTGTCTGCCGGGGCATTGCACTTCTCCATATAATATGGAGAAAAACACTAAAGAAGATTGGGTGAAAGGTGCTGAGAGGCATCTTTTAAGGTTAAGGGAAAAATATAAGGTCGTATTTGTAGCTGGACTTTCTATGGGAGGGTTGATCACCCTTAAACTTGCAATGAAATATAAAAGCATCCCGGCTATCGTAACAATTGCCACTCCCATGAGACTTAAAAGTAGAATTGATAACACTTTTTTAAAAACTCTCGCAATAACAAATGCAAAGGTGCCATTTCATCACAAGAAGAAGGAGAGGGATATCCATTTTCCACCCCCGGGATTTCAATTTGAAGATTATAAGTGGTTTCCTCTCCCTGCAGCTGTGGAGTTATATAAATTTATACTTGAGGTTAGATTAGGATTGAATCAAGTTGCAAATCCCATCCAAATTTTTCACTCACTCTCTGATAATACAGTGCATCCTGAAAGTGCAAGGATAATTTATAAAAGGATTTCCTCGCGGATCAAGGAAATCTTTCATTTCAGGGATTCCTATCATGTAATTCCTCTGGATGTGGACAGAGAATGCCTTGTAAGAAAAATGGCGAACTTCCTTTCCCGTTTTACTTAGTCTTTTACAGGGATACCGTATTTTTCTATCCTGTATCTAAGAGTTGGACGTGATAATCCTAAAAGTCTTGCAGCTTTTGAGATATTGTAGTTTGATCTTTCCAGTGCTTCTATTATGAATTTCTTTTCCAGATCTTCAAGGATAATTCCTTCAGAGGGAAGGGTGAAATCTGAAAGATTTGAAGGTTTGCTTTCTGCCTGATCTGTTGAATGGTCTAAGAATTCAGGGGGAAGATGTTTCAAGGTGATTTTGATATCAGCAATTATACAGGCTCTCTCTATCACATTTTGCAGTTCTCTTACATTACCTCGCCACGGGTATTTCAGAAAGATCTCTTTTACTTCCTCTGTAAGTTGAGGCTTCACCTTACCAAGTTCTGCCGAGTATTTTTCCAAAAAATACTCGGCAAGGAGGATTATATCATCTCCCCTTTCCCTGAGGGGGGGGAGTTTAATTGTAAAAACATTTATTCTATAGAGAAGATCTTCACGAAACTTCTCCGCCCCAACGAGTTTTTCAATATCTTTATTTGTAGCACTTATGAGTCTAAAATTTACATCTACTGGTTTTGTAGAACCAAGTGGATAAAATTTCTTCTCTTCAAGAACTCTTAATAACTTAGCTTGAATAGCTTGGGGCATTTCTCCAATTTCATCTAGAAAAAGAGTTCCCCCCTCTGCTATTTGAATTTTGCCTTTTCTTTTTTCATATGCACCGGTAAAAGCACCTTTTTCATATCCGAAAAGTTCGCTTTCTAAAAGAGTTTCAGGAATAGATGCACAATTTATGGGGATAAACGGGCCTTCTCTCCTTTTAGAAGAAAGGTGTATCGCCCTTGCAAAGAGTTCTTTGCCTGTACCACTCTCTCCTGTTAAAAGTACAGGGGTGTCAGTTTCTGCGACCCTCCTTGCCATTTTAATTGCTTCCATAAGGGAGGAAGAACTTCCAATTATGTCCGTGAATTCGTGTCCTTTTTTAAATTCTTCGTAAAAATATTGTGCTTTTTTCTGGATTTCAAGGCCCTTCAGGATTTTTTTGACTTTGATTTTTATATCTTCAATTTCAAATGGCTTTGTAATATAATCTGAGGCTCCTTCTTTCATTGCTTCCACTGCGGAGTCTATGCTACCAAATGCGGTTATTATCACCACAGGTTTCTGGGGGTATTTATTTTTTATTTCTTTAAGAAGATCCAGACCACTCATTCCCGGCATTTTAAGATCCGTGATCACGACTTCAGGGTTTTCCTCTTCAATAATTTCAACTGCTTCTTCTCCGCTGCTGGCTGAGAGTGGAAGAGTATCTATTTCCGAGAGGATCATCTGAAGAAGCTTTCTGTATTTGGGTTCATCATCAACAATTAGTATCTTTTTCAAACCCATTTTTTATCCCTGTGGAAGTGTAATTATAAATTTTGTGCCCTCCTTTTCCCCAGTCATCATATCTATCTTGCCCCCATGTTTCTTCACAATATCATAGACGATGGCAAGTCCCATACC
>JALTID010000047.1 GCA_027004335.1 bacterium | reverse complement strand
CTTCTTCAGTGATCCTTTTTGTGAGCTTATCCGTTCTTGGTTTTATGGAGAGGAGGAAGGTGACTATAACAGCAAGGGTCACTGCAAGTATTATTTCATCTCTCATAACAAGGGCACCAAGCCAGAAAGTGATTAGGCTACTGACTTCCGTAGTTATGCCTCTATCCCCTATTTTTGTTACGGTAAAATAATAATACGCAGTCACAAGTATCAATAACCCTGTAAAACTTATAATTAGAATCCAGATCCCCTCTTTGATACCTATATACTCTGCGAGAGCTCCTAATAATGCGTAAAAACTGAAAGTCCTGATCCCGGTATACCCCCGATCCACATCCCTTCCCCATCTTCTTACTGCAAATTGTCTTTCAAGACCTATTAAGGAGCCTAAAAGTGTTGCAATAACAAACTTAAAAATAATATTAAGAAGCTCGGTATTCATCACTTACCCTCCACCACATCCACGATATTATAGATCCATAACCCCAGCCACCCATACCCTGCTGTAAGCTGAATAACCTGAAGAGCTTTTGCTTCTGATACATTTTCAAGGGGATAATACTTATCTCCACAACTCTTTAAATTACAAACCCTGTAATAATAAAAGCTGACATTAACCGCTAAGAGAAAAGCTTGAATTGTCCCAAAAATCCATGCCTTTTTCTTTTTACCTGTAAAGGAATAATTTAAACCAAAGGGCAGGACCACCGTGGCCCGTTTAACAAAATTTAAAAAAGCAGGGTTTTTTTTCGTAGTAAAAGTTACACCAACTGAAGAAAGCAACTTACTTCTCTGATTTTTTATTTCGTTAAAAAATAACACAATTTCAGGTGGATAAAAGAGAGGATCAATGGAATACTCTGGATCAAGCTCAAGAACTTTTAAAAAAAATTTTTTACTTTTCTTCATTTTCTTTTTTATATACCAGATTACTCCCAGCGTGACATATAACTTTTTCCTGTAATTAACATTCAGACTCTTCTCACAATTAACCGCCTTATTCAGAAATAACAAAGCCTTATCATAATCACCATGCTCATATGAGAAAATCCCCATTTCAAGATTCTCTTTGCCGGAACATTTATTATTTTTAGCAGTTGAAGTCACCTCAGAATTATATGACCAAAGATTTGTTGTTAGAAAAAAAACTACGGCGAGCAGGAAACCACTTTTCTTTCTCCAGGAAGAAGTGAAAACTTGCATATCTTTCTTTTATCTCCTCTAACTACCTCCACGGTAACATTCTTATGGACTTTAAGCCAATTTTTTAACTCTTTTGCCGTTATTTCCTTACCATTAACAAAAATTTTTTCTGCATTAACAGATTCTATTTTAATATAGGATGGTAAAAATTCCAACCTTACACGAATTTCTCTTGTTTTTCCTGACTGGATATCTACCTCCTTAGTGACAGTTTTCACATAAGGCTGTCTTAATTCTATCCTGTGTTTTCCCGGTGGAAGATTAACCCTACTCAGAAAAGGTGTCTTACCATAATATTCACCATCAATATATACCTCAGCCCATGGAAAAGTAAATACCTTCAGGATACCATGGGAAATGACAGATCTGGCTGGAATAATTTTCTTCTTTAGATTCTCTCTTTTAGCTTGAAGATTTCTATTCTTTGATTTCCTATTTTTTTTCAAAATGGTTGATTTAGTGATTCTTTTTTTGGAGAAAGATTTTTTTTTACTAAGCGAAGAACTTACGCCTCTGAAAAAATTTTTATCAATGGACCCATAATAATTTAAACCTCTGGGAGCCAAGAATATAAAAACGAGAAAGAGAAGTATAAAAAAAGCAATAAAAAAAAGCCTTCTGTACTTGAGGAAAACTATTTCCACATTGGAAAGCTTTTTACCAAGTTTCTCTAATCTTTTTAATAGTTCCTCTCTGTCAATAGGATTAACTGTAATTATCAGTCTGTTTTTAACCTCATCCGCTATCATACTATAAACTTTCTGCGGAATAAGATCCTTGTTTAACCACTGAGAGAATGTCTCTTTCCAGTTTATATTTGAAATATCAAGAAATTTCTCTATATCTAATATAAGTCCATCACAATTCTCATACCTCTCCTTTGAAGATTTTTCAATCATTTTTATCAGAATTTTTTCTGAATCAGGATCGATCCATGGAACATACTTTGAAGGTGGAACAGGGTTATTATTGAGCATTGATTTTAATATTGCACTTAACTCTGAACTGCTGGAGAAAGGATGATGAGAAGTGATAAGTTCATAGGCAATTACACCCAGAGAAAAAATATCTGAAGAAGGAGATACTTCTTTCCCAAGCAACTGTTCTGGAGAAGAATATGGTAATGATCCTAATAGAGATCCCGGTTGGGTAAGCCGCTCAACACCGGGTAGATGGGCAAGCCCAAAATCAAGGATTTTGGGCTTGCCCTCAGAAGTAATAATAATATTCTCCGGCTTAAGATCCCTGTGTACAATACCTCTTTCATGCACTGCTTTTAAACCTTCAAGGATCTCCTTCAAAAGAAAAAAAACAACTTCTTCTGGAAAAACTGGAGATCTTTCCCTCTTCAACTCTTCCAGAGTTATTCCATCAACAAACTCTTCTACAAAAAAAGGATGTTTTGTATCGTGAGAAATATGATAAATTTTAACCACCACAGAGTGATCAACTGAAGCAATTGCACGGGCCTCCTGATAAAATCTTTTTAAAAATTCCTTGTTAGAAGCAAGTTCAGGATGAATAACTTTTAAAGCCACAATACGGTCTAAATGGATATCTCTTGCTTTAAAGACAGTAGAGGTAGTCCCAATCCCCACCTGCTCTATTATTTCATAACCTTCAAACCTGTAAGATATGTCCATACAGATACTTCTCTAATCTCTCCCTTGTTTTTTTATCCTTCCACCTTTCAATATAAGCAAAGGCATTATGGTTATGAATACTCTCAAAGTTTTCGGAAGAAGCCGCAAACCATATAATGCTTTTTTCCTTTTCACATTTTTCAGCTACATTTCTCACAATATCTTCCACAAACATAGGATTATCATAAGCATGTTCAGTAACATACTTTTCATCTTCTCTTTTCAACAAAGTGAATACCTCACAGCTGGCAGATGTTTCTGCGATTCTGATCAAATCCTCAAGCCACACAAAGGCAGAGGTCCTTACAGAGAGGGATATGATACTCCTCTGATTATGGGCACCGTAATCACTTATTTCTTTTGAACATGGACATAAACTTGTAACAGGTACTTCAACTTTATAAATAAAATCATCTATCTCTTCGTAACTGCTACTAAATATTGTAATATCGTATGACATGAGGCTCTGTGTTTTTGTGATAGGTGCTTCTTTTTCTATGAAATATGGGAATCTTATGATCATATGAGATGCAGGGGCATTCAATCTCTTTTTCATCTCCCGCAAAATAGTTTTTATCTTCTTTACCTGAATATCCTTCCAGTTTTCATTCAGGATCTCTACAAACCTGCTCATATGAGTCCCTTTAAAATCCTCAGGTAACTCAACAAACATGCTGACTTCAGCAACTGTATGCTGTTTCTGCTTCTGTTTATCAAGAACAACAATAGGATAGCGTAAGTTTTTTATTCCAACTTTGTCAATTCTAATGTTGTGCTCTGGAGGCATATTCTGGACATCCTTCATTTCCACCACTCCGGGAAATATTTCTTTGACAGGTACTTATCTTTAAGAGGATCCACAAGCCCCGCCTTTGCAAATCCCTCTATCCTCAATCTGCAACTATCACATTCTCCGCAGGGTTCTCCATTGGGACCGGGAGAATAACAGCTATGGGTAATTGAATAGTCCACCCCTAACTCAGTTCCAAGTTTTACTATTTTTGCCTTGGTCATATTTATCAGCGGTGTATGAATCCTGTACCTTATTCTTCTCTCTACAGCTGCTTTTGTAGCTAAATTTGCCATCTTTTCAAAGGATTCAATATATTCGGGTCTGCAATCAGGGTAACCACTATAATCAATCGCATTTACCCCTATGTAAATATCTCCAGTCTCAAGAATCTCAGCATAAGCCAGAGCATAGGAAAGGAAAATAGTATTCCTTGCAGGTACATATGTAACAGGAATCTCATCTATATCCAGATCCCTGTCCAGAGGGACTCCTATATCAGGATTTACAAGGGCAGAAGTTGAAAAAAAAGAATTATCAATCTTAATAATCTGCCATCTCTCCTCAGGGATAGAAAAAAATTTAAGAATATCAGGAATATTTCTCAGTTCAAAACTGTGTCTCTGACCATAATTAAAAGAAACAGGAAAAACATCGCACTGATCAACTTTTAATGCATACGCAAGCGTTGTGGTAGAATCAAGGCCACCACTTAGAAGAACAACAGCTTTTTTCATTGCTATTCCTCATAAATTGCACATGATTTTTCGCTTTCCCACACCATTACCCTGTGTACAAAGACTCTGGGACCATTAAATTCTGCTTTAAGAGAGGCAAAAATGAACTTTGCAATATTTTCAGCACTTGGATTTAGCTTATCAAAAGGTTCTATTTCATTCAAATACTTATGGTCAAGAAGCTCAGAAATTTCTTTAAGTTTTTTATCAAGAACTCCAAAATCAACAACCATTCCAAGATCATCGAGGTCAACCGACTTTAAATAAGCTCTTACCTTCCAGTTGTGACCATGAAGGTTTTCACACTTACCATGATACTCTCTTAATCTGTGTGCAGCAGAAAATGTAATTTCGCGGTAGATATAGTACATCTACTCCACCCTCCATCTCGTACCTGAGAGAGTATCTTCAAGAAGAATACCCTTTTCTTTGAGTTCTTCCCTTATCCTATCAGCCTCCTTCCAATTTTTTTCTTCACGAGCTTTCTGCCTTTTCTCAATTAATTCCAGAACATATTCCTCTGAGACGCCTTTTTTACTCAATCTTCTTAAATTTACCCGTCTGATAAAATCTTCGGGCATATCCTCCAAAATTCCGAAAATTTCTTTTATCATATTAATCTGATCAAAAATCTCATTATAAAATACTTCTGAACCTTCTTTTTTCCATAAATCATTTATTTTTATCACCTTATTGACTTCTGAAAAGAACTGAAAAAGTTCTCCAACTGCTTTCGCCGTATGGAAATCATCTGCCAGAGTGGATAGAAACTTTTCCTGAAAAGAAAGAATCGTCTCCACACTTCTTTTCTGATTCTTCCCCAGAGAGTTAATAAACTGCTCAAGGTTTTTACCACTAACTAATTGATTTTTAATAGATATTAAATCAAGAATTGTCTGATATAAACTCATCAAGTTATTCTCAGTGATTCTGAGACCTTCCTCGTTAAAACTTACGGGACTCCTGTAGTAAGTTTCCAGGAGAAAAAATCTTATCGCTTCAGCTTCATACTCTTTAACTGCGTCTTTCACCCTGATAAAGTTTTTAAGGCTCTTTGACATCTTTTCTTTATTTATCTCCACATGTCCATTGTGGATCCAGTAATTCACAAATTTCTTCTTATACGCTGCTTCACTCTGGGCTATTTCATTTTCGTGGTGAGGAAAAACAAGATCAATACCACCCCCATGAATATCAAAGGGGATTCCAAGATAATATGTACTCATTACAGAACATTCAATATGCCATCCCGGTCTTCCCTTACCCCATGGGCTTTCCCAGAAAGGTTCTCCCGGTTTTGAAGCTTTCCAGAGAGCAAAATCAAGGGGATGTTTTTTCCCCGGACCAGGTTCAACCCTAACTCCTGCAACAAGCTCATCAATATTTCTCCCGGACAATTTCCCATACTCCGGGAAAGAAAGTACATCAAAATATACATTCTCCTCGGCCACATACCCGTGTCCATTGGCAAGAATTTTTTCTATCATCTCAATAATATGAGGAATATGTTGTGTTACTCTTGGTTTATATGTGGGTTCCAGTACATTGAGGGCTTTCATATCTTCTTCATAAGACTTTATATATTTCTCAGAGAGTTCATCAGTGGATATTCCCTTTTCGTTTGCCCTGTTTATGATCTTATCGTCCACATCTGTATAATTTCTTACATAAGTTACATCAAATCCTATGTATTTGAAAAATCTAAAGATTACATCAAATGCAATGGCTGCTCTTGCATGACCCACATGAGGATCATCATAAACAGTGGGGCCGCACACATACATACCTATCCTGCCTTTTTCAATTGGCTCAAACTTAACTTTAGTTTTCCGCATAGTGTCGTAAATATAAACCTTATTCTGGAAATCCACAGGGTCCACCTTCTTCATATCAATCTATACCTCCACAATCTTACTGAATCTTATCTTTATTTTATCACTATTAAGTAACCTCACAATTTCCCCCAGGGGGGGACCAGAATCAAGTCCGGTCAATACACAACGGATAAACTTAAATATCTTTTTCTTGGATATCCCCTTCTCTCCTGCTAAATTTATGCAGTTTTCAATTACATCACCTTCAATGTCACAATCAAGTAATGGTAAAAGCTCCTCAATGATTTCACCACATTTTTCATTCATCGGGATTTCATCCTCATAGAAAATTCTCAAAAATTTTTCAAAATCAGTGACACTCTCAACATCTTCCTTTACCAGTTCTACAATTTCAATGGCTTTTTCTCTGCTAAAATTTGAAAGGAATTTTTCTGACAGTTCCGGCAAATACTCCTCTATAAGCTCCAGGAGCATTTCACCTTTTAATTTTTTCAGAAATTTCCTGTTCCACGAAGCAAGAGTCCTCTCATCCCATCTATTAAGTGATGTACCAAGTTTCTCAGGTTTAAAATTCCTGGCAAGTTCTTCAGGAAAAAGAGGTTCAGAGGGAATCTGAGACCATCCAAGAGTACCAAGATAAAAATAGATTGCATGGGGTATATACCTTTTATCTTTCAACTCATTAACTGTTATACTTTCCTCCCTCTTACTCAGTTTTCTACCATCTGGCGAAACTATCATCGGAATATGGATCCACTGGGGGATATTCCACCCCAGAGCTCTGTAGATGGCTATCTGTTTGGCTGTATTGGAAAGATGATCTTCCCCTCTGATTATGTGGGTTATCTGCATATAGTGATCATCCACAACAGTTGCAAGATTATACATGATCCTTCCGTTACTCCTGATAACAACAAAATCACCTCCCAGATCTACAGGGGAAAAATGAATCTCCCCATGTAAAAGATCCTCAACCACAATTTCATCAAGACCCAGTATTCTGAATCTCCATACGGGAGGTTTTTCTTTCAGGAGATTATTTCTCTCTTTCTCTGAGAGGTTAAAACACCTTCCATCATAGTGTGGAGGCTCCCCCTTGAGTCTCTGCATTGTATGCATCTGGGCAATCTCTTCATCAGTACAGAAACAGGGATAAATTAAATTTTTTCTCTTCAGTTCTTCTATAATTTCCTGATAAATTTCTCCTCTTTCAGACTGTCTGTAAGGACCATATCCTCCTCCTCTATCGGGACCCTCATCCCATTCAATTCCAAGCCATTTCAGCTGAGAATAAATTCTCTCTTCACCATCGGGTGAATTCCTCTCAATATCTGTATCATCTATTCTTAGAATAAGACTCCCATTATATTTAATTTTCATAAGATGATTAAGAACTGCTATTCTGATATTACCCACATGGAGATCCCCCGTAGGGGAAGGAGCAAATCTAACCCTTAACATTAAGTTCCTCTTTAGTTTTAGATTCCTGGGTTACCTTTTTAACCATTGCCTCAAGATTTATCCTGTAAGGAACCTCTGGCTGTGATATCTGACCACCTTTATAATCCTCAGAGAGTATTTTTTCAACCACTGCTTCGATATCCCCAAGCTCTTTATAGTAATTGATTATTCTCTCCTTAAATTGAATAGCACTTTCCAGTGATCTTTTAATGTAACCTCTTGCATCCTCACCGTAGATGATCCCACCATGGGCAAGACAGATAATCTCAAGTTCCAGGTTCTCCAGCTTTTTTAAAGAAGCAATGTAATTTTCCACACTTGAGGTAAACTCTGGCTGGATTTTTCCAGAAAGTTCAGGTACGCCACCAGCTTCTCCAAAGCAGATCCCTTTTATTTCAGGAACATAGTAAGAAATTGCATCTTTAGTATGACCGGGGGTCTCAAATATTTGAACAGTAATTCCACCAAGTTCAAATTGATCCCCCTCTTTCACTTCTATGTCAAGATTAAATGGCTCAAATTCGACATCTTCTTTTTTAAAACTATCTTCAAGATCAAAGGCTTTAAGATCATTATAGTTAAGCTTCCTTATTAATTCCACTGCCCTTTCACTTGACATTACTCGTTCAATAAGAGGGCTTCCAGCAACTTTAACCTCAGGAAAACTTTTTTTGTAATAGGGAACAGCTCCCAGATGGTCATAGTGAGAATGGGTTAAAAAAATATAGGAGGGTTCTTTCAGACTAAGTTCCTTAATCTGCTGAACAACTATTGGTCCCATGAATGTTACACCTGCCTCTGTAAGGGCGCTCACAGTATCACCTTTCAAATAATAAATGGGCATGTAAGCATTCCCCATGAGGTATAATCGATCATCAAATTTTCCTATATCAACAAATCTCCTCATAAAATCTCCTTGAAAGGGCTTTCTTTAAATTTTATAATATAGCAAAAGCTGAAAACTTCAAGAAAGGTGGATAAAATGGACCATTCTTCCAGAACCGCTATTACTGATAGTTTTTTCTTTCCACAGAGAATCGCTGTTATCGGTGCCTCAGCAGAAGCAGGAAAAGTTGGAAATGACATTTTAAGAAATCTCATAGAAGGAAAATTTGATGGAGAAATCTATCCAGTTAATCCTAAAAGGGATGAAATTCTTGGGTTGAATGTTTATCATTCTATTGGAGAAATTTCTTCAGATATAGACCTTGCAGTTTTTATTGTCCCACCCAGGTATGTTATTTCAGGACTTGATGATATTGCTAAAAAAAATTGTAAAGCGGTAATAGTGATTTCTGCTGGTTTTAAGGAAGTTGGAGCAGAAGGGGCACAATTAGAACAGGAACTTGTTAAAAAGGCAAAACAATATGGAATGAAGGTGCTTGGCCCCAACTGCCTTGGGATTATTTCCCCTTCATCTAAAGTCAACGCCTCTTTTGCTGCAGAAATGCCCATCCAGGGCAATATCTCATTTATTTCCCAGTCAGGGGCGTTACTAACAGCGGTTCTTGACTGGTCAATGGAGGAAGGAATCGGATTCTCCAAGATCATAAGTCTCGGGAACAAAGCTGTACTGGATGAAATAGATTTTCTTGAATATCTGGGGGAAGATCCAGACACAGAGGTCATTTTAGGCTATATTGAAGGGGTTGAGGAGGGGCAGAGATTTATGAAAGTAGCACAGCAGGTAACCAGAAAAAAACCGGTGCTCCTGATAAAAGCGGGAAGTACCTCTGCTGGTGCAAGAGCAGCTTCATCTCATACGGGTACACTTGCAGGTTCTGATAAGGCCTTCGCAACAGCTTTTAAGCAAACAGGAATAATCAGGATTCACAATGTTGCTGATCTATTTGACCTTGCAAAAGGATTTGCCCAGAAAAGGATACCAAGAGGGAATAAGCTTGTTGTAATAACAAACGCGGGTGGGCCTGGCATATTAGCTGCAGATGCAAGTGAGAAAAATAAAATCCAGCTACAACCCCCGAAAACCGAAATAATAGCAGAACTTAAGGAAGCTCTTCCGCCGACTGCTGCCCTTTTTAATCCGGTTGATATAATCGGAGATGCACGAGAAGATAGATATAAAAATGCCCTCAATATCTTAAAAAAGGATAGAAGTTTTGATGGATTTCTTGTTATACTTACTCCTCAATCTATGACTGATGCATATAAAGTAGCTGAGGAAATCGTAAAATTTTCCTCAAATTGCAAGAGGCCAATTTTTGCAGCCCTTATGGGAGGTAAGCTGGTAAGGAGAGGAATTGAACTGTTGAACAAAAACAATATCCCCAATTTTGAATTTCCTGATGAGGCTGTAAAATCCTTTGCTGCACTGGTTAACTACCATAAATTCACAAGGAAACCTCAGCCCACATATCGTGAATATGAAGATGTGGACAAGGAAAAAGTTAAAGAAATTATTTCTGATTCAATGTCAAAAGGGATGTTTAACCTCTCAGAAGTTAAGGCAAAGGAAATCTTCAAAGCGTATGGATTTGATTTTCCTGAATCTCATCTGGCCAGATCAATAGATGAAGCGGTGCAGATCGCAGATAAATTAAAATTTCCACTTGTCATGAAAATTTCTTCACCAGATATTCTCCATAAAAGCGATATTGGTGGTGTAAAAGTTAATATCAAAAACCTGGAAGGAGTTATAAGAGCATTTATGGAGATCACAACAAATGTAAAAAGAAAATCACCAAAAGCAGCAATTTTAGGTGTGGATATCCAGGAAATGATAACAGGAGGAAAAGAAGTTATTCTGGGAATGACGAGGGATCCTTCTTTTGGACCACTCATCATGTTTGGTCTTGGAGGAATATATGTTGAAGTTCTTAAGGATGTTTCCTTCAGAGTTGCCCCTATTCCTGTAGAGGAGGCACAAAATATGGTGAGAGAGATTAACTCTTATCCACTGTTAGCTGGAGTAAGAGGTGAAAAAAGTATTGATTTTAACGCACTCTATGAAATGATTCTCAGATTATCCCAGCTCGTCACCGATTTTCCCGAGATAATTGAACTTGATCTAAATCCTGTAAAATTACTTCCCAGAGGTAAGAAATCCTATGCATTGGATGCAAGAATAACCTTAATTTCTAATTAAAGAAAGGAGGAAAGAATGAAGAAGGCCATTTATGTCGGGTCATTACTTCCATATACAGGGAAGAGCATAATTTCCCTTGCACTGGCAAGTATTCTCAAGGAAAAAGGGGAAGAAGTAGGCTATTTCAAACCTTACGGTAAATTTCCCGTCCTTTATGGTGATACTTATGTAGATCAGGATGCAGTCGTTGCAAAAGAAAGACTCGATCTTAAAAGTGATATAAAAGAATTATCACCGGTTGTTTTGACACAGGATCTAAAATTAAAAGCTCTGAAGGGGAAAATTTCTTCTCCTATCAAAAAGATCAAAAAGGCCTTTAATTCCATCTGCGTGAAAAAAGAGTATGTTATAGTTGGTGGAGCAAACTTTCTTGCTGATGGGGCATTTCTGGGGATCTCAGGGTATGATCTAATAAGAAAATTAAACCTGCAGGCTGTAATTGTAGAAAGACTTGATGCAGACCTGCTGATAGATCCGGTACTGGTAACAAAAGAGAAATTAAAAGATAGAATGATTGGGGTAATTCTGAACAGGATAAAACCAGAAGTGATGGATTATGTAAATGAATTGATCATACCATTTTTGAATAAAAAGGGGGTAGAAGCGCTGGGAGTTATTCCGGATGATCCCTCCCTTGCAGCTATAACTATGAGGGAAATAAACGAAAATCTCAACAGTAAAATTGTAACAGGAGAAGATTACCTTGATAATCTTGTAGAAAAAATCATGATCGGTGCCATGGATGTTGAAAGTGCTCTTAAGCTTTTTAGAAAAGTAAGAAACAAAATTGTAATAACAGGAGGACATAGGTCAGACATAATTCTTGCAGCGATTGAAACTTCTACAAAAGGGATTGTTGTAACTGGTGGTGTTGTTCCCAATGATCTTATCCTGGCAAGAGCTGAGGAAAGAGGTGTTCCAGTTATTGTTACTGATGATGATACATTTACTGTAGTGGATAGAATAGAATCCATCTTCGGCAAGACCAGGATAAAGGAACCACACCGTGTTCAGAGAGGAATAGAGCTTGTCAAAAAGAATGTAAATGTAAACAGGATCTTTGAATAAAAATCAAAGGAGGTCCAAGATGGATATAAAAAAAATAGGAATTATAGGTGCAGGTCAGATGGGAAGCGGAATTGCCCAGGTAGCTGCTGCATCAGGATTCCATGTGGTTTTAAACGACATATCTGAGGAATTTTTACAGAGAGGAATTAATAACATATCCAAGAGTCTTTCAAAATTTGTTTCCAAAGGAAAATTAAAAGAAGGAGAAGATAAAGAAATAATGGGAAGAATAGAAACTACAACAGAGCTTGACAGATTCTCAGAGGTTGATTTTGTAGTTGAAGCAGCAACTGAAAATGAAAATATAAAGTTTGAAATTTTCAAGAAATTAGATTCAATTACCGGGAAAGATGTGATCCTGGCATCCAACACATCTTCCATCTCAATAACAAAAATTTCTGCACAGACATCAAAACCAGATAAAGTGATCGGGATGCATTTTATGAATCCAGTGCCAATTATGCAACTGGTAGAAATCATAAAAGGTCTTCCCACATCAGATGAAACATATCAGGTCACAAAAGAATTAGCTGAAAAAATGGGGAAAACAACGGTGCTTGCACAGGATTATCCTGGATTTATAGTAAACAGGATCCTCTTACCCATGATAAATGAAGCTGTATATGCACTAATGGAAGGAGTGGGAAGTGTTGAAGATATTGATACTGCAATGAAACTTGGAACCAATCAGCCAATGGGACCTCTGGCACTGGCTGATCTCATCGGTCTTGACACCTGCCTTGCCATAATGGAAGTTCTTCACAAAGAACTTGGGGATAGCAAATATCGTCCCTGCCCTCTTCTTAAAAAATATGTTGCTGCCGGCTGGATGGGAAGAAAAACAGGCAGAGGCTTTTACAACTATCAATAAACAGGAGGTAATTATGGGTGAATACAAAAATGTGATCCTTGAGTGCGATGCACCTGCTGCAATTATCAGAATCAACAGGCCAAAAGCTTTGAATGCTCTAAACCCCGAAACAATTCAGGAGGTCTCCAATGCTCTTGATGAAATTCTGGAGAAAGAAGAAATTCGCGGGGTCATAATCACCGGTGCAGGAGAAAAAGCTTTCATTGCTGGAGCTGATATTTCCAGAATGCCTGATATGACACCACAGGAAGCAGAAAAATTCACAGAAGAGGGGCAAAAACTTACACTTAAAATTGAGGAGTATCCACTGCCTGTCATTGCTGCTGTAAACGGTTATGCCCTTGGAGGAGGTACAGAACTTGCTCTCGCCTGTGATTTTATCTATGCATCTCCAAATGCTGTATTTGGGCAGCCAGAGGTCAACCTCGGTATTATACCCGGTTTTGGAGGAACTCAGAGACTGACAAGAGTGGTTGGTCCCAATATGGCCATGGAGATAATCCTTACCGGCAGGCATATTAAAGCTAAAGAAGCTCTCAGAATAGGTCTTGCTAACAGAATTGTGGAAGGTGATCTTATCGGTGAGGCTAAAAAAACCATTGAAGAGATATCGCAGAGAGGGCCTCTTGCTGTAATGTACGCCAAAAATGCTGTAAGAAGAGGAAAAGAATTACCCATTGAAGCAGGACTTGAGCTTGAAAGATCACTTTTTGGTCTTGTATTTGCCAGTGAAGATAGAGTTGAAGGTGTAAAAGCATTTCTTGAAAAGCGCAAACCAGAATTTAAAGGAAAGTGATCTAACTGGAGGGAGTTTCAACTTCCTCTTTCTTTTTTATCTTAAAAAGATAATCAAGAGTTCCTGTTTTTTTTCCTGCGTAAAAAGTAAAAGCAATTAAGATAGCCTCAGTTATTGTCATTACAACCCTTATCATCAAAGGGAAAAAAGAGGCGAATCCTAATGAATATTTAAGAACATCATGGAGTATCCATGTGGCCACTCCTTCTC